>JBLHMX010000174.1:0-6082 GCA_047622625.1 Paracoccaceae bacterium
CAATCCACGACTTTTCAGACCGGCGTTCGCGGCCCTACATAATTGCTGGTGCGGCTGATTTGGAAATGCCCGATCAAATACAGGCAATGCTGATCAGTGCGAAGGCCGGTTCAATTCTGTTTGATGAAGTCGGTGACCTATCTTTGGATGCCCAGTCCCAGTTGGTGCGTGCCCTTGATGGACTTGGTGATAATGCGCCTCGACTGATGGCAAGCACGCAACAAGACCTTGGCCATGCCGTGGAAAATCGCAGCTTTCGCAGCGATCTTTATTACCGTCTGAACGCTGTTGCCCTGAGCGCCCCGCCGTTGCGCCTGCGTATTGATGATATACCTATTTTGGCCGAATATTTCTTGGCACACCTTGATAGCAAGGGAAACGAGGGGCAAAAATTCTCGGCCGAGGCCGTCGCCCAGTTGCGAAAACACACATGGCCAGGAAACGTGCGCCAGCTTGAACATATGGTACAACGATTGGCCGCTACCTGCCCAGAAACGACTATTTCTTCGACAGACATTCTAAGCGTTCTTGGGCCGATTAGCCCAGCCGCTCAAAGTACAGGCGACATCGGACACGCGCGACTGGCCGACTCGATCAACGTCCATATCACACGCTATTTCGAATTGCATGGCGATGTGTTGCCACCTGCCGGGCTTTACGCGCGAATTCTGAAGGAAATGGAAACGCCCTTGTTGGAAATTGCGTTGGAGTACACCCGCGGCAATCAAGCGAAATGCGCCGATCTTTTGGGCATCAATCGGAACACGCTTCGAAAAAAAGTGACCGAGCTGGATATTAACGTGACACGGCGCCGTAAAATGATGTAAGAATACAACAGTTCTGTTGTATTCAAGTGAGTCTGTCGTGTCTATTGATCCGAAACTTTCCCAATTTCCCGCTTGCAGCTGTTGCGGCAGGCAAAATTGCGACGCGATTGCAACAGTTGGCGGATTGCACATCTTTCTGGTACGGCAATGAAAACACTTAGTCTGAATTCAACTTGGACAACCTTGAACCGACTTAGAAAACAACGCCGAATACGCAATCTTGGCACCATCGGTCTGGTGGTCCTTGGCCCAACATTAGCGTTGATGACCTTTGCCGCGTTATCATTTTTTGAACAGGGCGCCGCATCGCGCAGCCTGCGGTTTATCTTATTGGCCGATTTCGTTTATGTGCTGATGGTCGCCGCTTTGGTATTGCAACGCGTCGCCCGAATGATTGCGGCAAGACGCGCCCAATCCGCTGGATCACGCCTGCATCTGCGCTTGACCGGCGTTTTTGCCATCATCGCCTTGCTTCCAACCATTTTGGTGGCAGTATTTGCCACCGCTACATTGAATTTTGGCCTGGAAGGCTGGTTTTCTGATCGGGTGCGCCAAGTTGTGGGTTCGTCGCTTGAGGCTGCCCAGGCTTACGAACAAGAACACCAAACGGCATTGGTTCGGGACGCCGAGCTTCTTGCCGTTTTCCTGAATGATAACAAACGCCTAACGCCACTCTTATCTGAAGGCGACTTGCGGCAATTGCTCACCGGTGGTCAGCAACAAATCCAGCGTGGGTTGCGCGAGGCGTTTGTTATTGATGGCGGATCAAAACTGGTGGCGCGCGGCGAACGATCTTATCTTTTTGATTTTGAGCCACCGAAAATTGAAGAAATTGACCGCGCTGCAACGGGTGAAGTTGTGATCATCCGCGACTGGGACAATAACGAATTTCGTGCCCTCGCGAAGCTTGAGGCATATGCGGACCGTTATCTCTATATATCGCGCAATGTTGATGGCGCAATTCTAAGTTTGTTAGATGAAACCAAGCAAACAATTGCGCTGTATCAACAACTTGAAAGCGATCGCGGTCGGCTGCTTTTTGAATTTGGCCTGATTTACCTTGGCTTTGCATTGATCGTTATTATGGCCGCCATTTGGTTGGGCCTGTGGTTCGCTGAACGTCTATCACGCCCCGTGGGGCGTTTGGCAGGGGCGGTGCAGCGGGTGGGCGCTGGTGATTTCGAAGTGCGGGTGGTGGAAGAAGAGGGCGACGATGAAATCGCCATGCTTAGTCGGGTGTTCAACCAAATGACCAAGCAACTTAAGACGCAGCGAGACACGCTGGTTGACACCAACAAACAAACCGAACGCCGCCGTCGATTGTTTGATTCCGTTCTGACAGGTGTGACCACAGGTGTGATTGGATTGAATTCAAAGGGTGAAATTGACATCATGAACGCTGCGGCGGCTCGATTGCTGGGGTTGAATTTAGAAAAAGACATTGGCAGCTCTTTCAGGGATATGGTTCCAGAGTTTTCGTATCTTTTCAACGAGTTAAGTAAAGGCACAGGCTTTGTCGCCCAAGAAGAAGTGCAACTTACCCGTGCTGGATCGGGTGAAAATCTATTGGTGCGCATCGCGAGCAGGTTCAATGACCGCGACAATTTGGAAGGTTTCGTCGTGACATTTGACGACGTGACCGATTTGGTTTCCGCGCAGCGCATGGCAGCTTGGGGTGACGTGGCCCGGCGTATTGCGCACGAGATTAAGAACCCTCTCACGCCTATTCAGTTGTCTGCAGAAAGAATTAAACGCAAGTTCTCAAAAGTACCGGGTATAGATGTTGAAAGCCTTGCCCAATATACCGACGTCATCGTCCGCCAAACCACCGATCTACGCCGGATCGTTGACGAGTTTTCAAAGTTCGCCCGGATGCCCGAGCCTGAACGGCGGCAAACTGATATTCTAAAATTAATCAGGGATGCCGTAGTTTTACAAGACAACGGACTTGAGCGGGTCAAACTGTCGTTGTTTTGTGATAACGAAATGATCTGGGGCCATATCGATGCGACCATGATCTCGCAGGCGCTGATCAACCTGATTAAGAACGCCGGTGAAGCCATTGAAACACATGAAAATACCAAGCCGGTGAGTTTCGTACCAGAAATCCGGGTTATGGTGACACAAAATGGCAATGACACCGAAATTCGAGTGATTGATAACGGCGCTGGCTTGCCGGAAAATCGCGCACGGTTGTTTGAACCCTATGTGACAAACCGCGAAAAAGGTACAGGGCTTGGCCTGTCGATTGTCAAAAAGATCATTGAAGAACATGGCGGCACGCTGGAATTGCTGGACGCTGAAATATTTGAAGGTGGGGATCATGCCGGCGCAATGGCAAAGTTTATCTTGCCAAAGACCGCCTTGGAGAAACCCAAAGAAATTAGAAAAAGTGTGACGTAAATGGTCATGTGTAAAGGAGCGTAATGGGCGATATTCTTGTAGTTGATGACGAGCGGGACATCCGTGAACTGATATCCGATATTCTGAAAGACGAAGGTTTCACCACGCGTCTGGCTAGTAATTCCGACGACTGCATCCGCGAGATTAATGCGGATCCACCGGATCTTATGATCCTTGATATTTGGCTGAAAGACAGCCGGATGGATGGCATCGATATTCTGAAGGCCACCAAGCGCGATAACCCTGATATTCCGGTGGTGATTATTTCTGGCCACGGAAACATCGAAATCGCTGTCGCTGCGGTCAAGCAAGGCGCGTATGACTTCATTGAAAAGCCATTTAATATCGATCAATTGATGATCGTTATTTCCCGCGCGATGGAAGCTTCGCGTCTGCGGCGGGAAAATGCAAACCTAAAGGTTTCCGACGCGACATCGTCGGTGATGATTGGATCAAGCTCGTCGTTTAAGATATTGAAATCAAATCTTGATAAGGTCACGAAAACCAATGGGCGCATTCTGCTAACGGGCCCAGCAGGTGCCGGTAAAGAAGTCGCAGCCCGGTATATCCATGCAAATTCTGACCGGGCTTCGAACCCGTTTGTGACTGTAAATTCGGCCAATATCGAACCTGAACGCATGGAGGACGTGTTATTTGGGCGTGAAACCGCAGAGCGCGGACATGAACCGGGCCTGTTGGAACAAGCTCATGGTGGCATTCTGTTTTTTGACGAAATTGCAGATATGCCCATTGGAACCCAATCCAAGATCCTACGTGTACTGGTTGATCAACAATTTCAGCGCGTCGGCGGTTCGCAGAATGTGCGTGTTGATTTACGCGTTATATCCAGCACGAACAAAGACTTGCAGGAAGAAATTAGGGAGGGTCGGTTTCGCGAGGAGCTGTACCACCGCCTGAATGTTGTGCCGATTTCAGTCTCTTCGCTTGAAACTCGCCGCGAAGATATCCCTGAATTGGCACGACATTTCATAACTGACTTTAACCGTGGCCAGGGTTTGCCATTTCGTGAATTATCTGACGAATCCATCGCGTTGCTGCAAACAATGCGCTGGCCCGGAAATGTGCGGCAATTGAAAAATGTCGTTGAGCGTATTTTGATCCTGGGCCCAGAAAGTGGTGTTATCGAAGCTAAAGAATTGCCTGATAATGAGGGCGGCGCTACTGATGATGGTGGTTTTGGCATTTCCAGCAATCTTGCAACCATGCCGTTGCGCGAAGCGCGTGAAATGTTTGAACGCGAATACCTAATGACGCAAATCAACCGTTTTGGCGGCAATATTTCACGCACGGCCAGTTTTGTTGGCATGGAACGTTCGGCCCTGCATCGCAAGTTGAAGTCATTAAATGTAGTTACATCCAGCAAATCGGGCGCGAGGATCGCCGAGATTGAAGAGGATGAAAATCAAGAGTGATCAGGAATTGACGCGCCCCGTGGTATTTGCGATGCATAACCTGCATTTCAGGAGGCCCAAATGAAGGTCATCATCTGTGGCGCGGGCCAAGTTGGCTGGCAGATCGCGCGGCATCTATCTAGCGAAAAGAACGACGTAACGGTGGTGGATAAAAACCCCGATTTGGTGCGTCGCGCCACGGATTCTCTTGATGTTTCTGGCGTTACTGGTTTTGCGTCTTATCCCGATATTCTGGAACGCGCCGGTGCGCGTGACGCAGATATGATTATTGCGGCGACTTATTCAGATGAAGTGAACATGGTCGTCTGTCAGGTAGCTCATTCGATCTTTTCGATCCGCAAAAAGGTCGCGCGGCTTAGGGCGCAGTCCTATCTTGATGCGATCTATGCCGATTTGTATCGCCGCGCCCATATGCCCATTGATGTGGTTATCAGCCCTGAACGCGAAGTGGCCGAGGCTGCTTTGCAACGCCTGCAAGCCCCGGCGACATTTGACACTGAATTGTTTTTAGACGGCAAGGCCCAATTGATCGGCGTAACCTTAGAAGACACTTGCGCGGTTTTGGACACGCCACTGCGCCAATTGACTGAACTATTTTCAACTTTGCGCGCGATTGTCGTGGCGATCCGTCGTGAAGGAACGTTGTTTGCGCCCGAGCCCGGCGATCAGTTGTTTGCTGGCGATCAGGTTTACATCTTCACCCATACCGAAGACTTGGGCCGCACGCTGGAAATATTCGGAAAATCGGCTAAGAAACGCGAACGCGTGATTATTATTGGTGCGGGCAATGTCGGCTTGGCTGTGGCCAAATCGCTGGAAGAACGCACCGACCGCATCCGCGCCAAAGTCATTGAACGTGACCGCGAAACCGCAGAACGCGCAGCGGATGCGTTGGAACGCACGATTGTTTTGAACGGTGACGGGCTTGATCTGGAACTATTGGCCGAAGCAAACATAGGTAACGCAGACGCCGTTTTGGCCGTAACGGACGACGATAAAACCAACCTTTTGGCGGCTGCTCGCGCCAAGGCTGCAGGTTGCCCGATGGCAATTGCGTTGGTTAACGACCCAACGCTTACGTCATTGATGGCGCCGCTAAATATTGACGCGTTCATTAATCCGCGCGCGACAACGGTATCGTCAATCCTGCGACACATTCGACATGGTCGGGTGCGCACCGTCTATTCAATTGGTGATGCAGAAGCCGAGGTAATCGAAGCCCAGGTTATGGCGCCGTCACCGATTGCCAATCAACGTATTCGCGATATCCCGTTCCCTGAAGGGGTTCTTGTGGGTGCGGTTAAGAAAGGCAACGATGTGATCAAGCCGACCTCATCGACCAAGATTGAAGAGGGCGACGTGATCGTGTTATTTTGCATGGCCCAAGATGTGCCCGAAGTGGAGCGGCTGCTTCAAGTC
>JBLHMX010000175.1:0-6073 GCA_047622625.1 Paracoccaceae bacterium
TATTCGCGGCATCGGCACGCCCAAGGCTGGTGGTTCGCCCGTCGGGGCTGGATCAGTGCTAGGAGAAATCATCGCAACATCATCGGTGCCCGCATCAACGCTTGGCAGTTCAATCCCGCCCTGCGCGGTTGGTTGGCTGGCCGAACTTGTGTCAGTTGCGGGATCCACCGGCGCATCTGACCCAGATTGCACCTTAGACGCGGTTTCCTTGGCGACAGTTTGATCCGTATTTGGCAAAACCGGATTGCTATCGGCGCGTTCAGCGTTAAAACCTGAACCAGTTGGCGTGGTCAAATCAACTTGTGACGACTTTCCTGGGTCCAACGGCGCAAGCGGAGAAACCAGCGAAAGCGCGCTAATTCCGATCAGTGAAAACAGAGTGCCCTTCAATAAACCCGTGCCAAACCCGCCACTCATACTGCTTCTCCATCACTTATTCTGCATTAACCGGTTGCCCGGTCTTGACCATCTTCTGTGGCTCGGGGCATTTATAGCGCGAATTCGCGCTGGGTTCACCCCTATTTCATCTTCTCCCAGCGATAACTTTGAAAGCTGTACAAAATGCTGGTCCTTATCGACAATTACGACAGTTTCACATGGAACCTTGTGCATTATTTGGGCGAGCTTGGCGAACAGGTAAAGGTGCTTAGAAATGATGAGCCATCAGTTGCCGATGTTCTGGCCCTGCGCCCAAGTGCAATTGTGCTGTCGCCTGGTCCTTGTGATCCTGACCAAGCTGGTATTTGCCTTGAACTTACACAGGCTGCTGCCAACGCCGAAATCCCGCTGATCGGTGTTTGCCTTGGACACCAAACCATTGGGCAGGTGTTTGGCGGCACGGTCATTCGCAACCATGAGATCGTGCATGGCAAAACCGCCGCGATGCATAACGATGGAACCGGCATGTTCGCAGATCTTCCAAGCCCGTTTCAGGCGACAAGGTATCATTCGTTGGTGGTTGAGCGTGAAACGCTCCCGGATTGCCTTGAAGTGAACGCTTGGCTTGAAGATGGCACGATTATGGGGCTAAAACACAAGACCCTGCCCATACACGGCGTACAATTTCACCCCGAAAGCATTGCGTCAGAACATGGACATAAGATGTTGAAAAACTTCTTGAACGAAGTGAAAGTGCCCGCATGAAAGATGCTTTGAAGAACCTAATTGGTATTGCCGCTGATCGCTCGCTAACGCGCACCGAGGCCGAAATCGCCTTTACAGCAATAATGGAAGGCGACGCCACGCCGTCGCAAGTCGGCGGATTTCTGATGGCCCTGCGCACACGGGGCGAGACGGTTAACGAATACGCCGCGGCGGCTGCCGTCATGCGCGCCAAATGCCTTGCCGTAAAAGCCCCTTTGGGCGCGATGGACATTGTTGGCACAGGTGGCGACGGCAAGGGCACGTTGAACATTTCAACGGCCACAGCCTTTGTTGTGGCTGGTGCTGGTGTGGTTGTGGCCAAACACGGCAACCGCAATCTGAGTTCGAAATCAGGCGCTGCCGATGCGCTGGATGCGCTTGGTGTTAACGTGATGGTTGGCCCAGAAACGGTAGAAAAAGCCATTCGTGAAGCTGGTATAGGTTTTATGATGGCGCCGATGCACCACCCGGCGACACGGCATGTTATGCCATCACGCCAAGAACTTGGCACCCGCACCATCTTTAATATTCTTGGTCCCTTAACAAATCCAGCAGGCGTGAAACGGCAACTCACCGGGGCGTATTCGCGTGAAGTAATCCGTCCGATGGCCGAAACCTTGTTAGAACTTGGCTCGGAAAAGGCGTGGTTGGTGCATGGATCAGACGGCACAGACGAAATATCGATCGCAGGTGTGAGTTGGGTTTCGGCCTTGGAAAACGGCCGCGTAGAAGATCGCGAAATTCACCCAGAAGACGCTGGCCTGCCAGAACATCCGTTTAAGGACATTCTTGGCGGCACACCTCGCGAAAATGGCGTGGCATTTCAAGCCCTGTTAGACGGTCAAGTAGGCGCCTATCGTGATGCCGTTTTGCTAAACGCAGCCGCAGCATTGATTGTGGCGGACAAAGTTAGCTCGCTTACAGAAGGCGTTGAAATGGCGCGTGAAAGTATAGACAGCAGTGCGGCCAAAAATAAGATTGAAACCTTAGCCAAAATCACATCGGCCGCGCCATGAGCAACATTCTTGACCGCATCAAAGCCTATAAATTAGAAGAGGTCGCCGCGCGTAAACTTACCCGCCCAATGTCAGACGTTGAAGCGGATGCAAAGTTAGCCTCACCGCCACGCGGGTTTCATCGGGCTTTGGTTAACGCTTCTGAGACAGGTTTTGGCCTGATTGCTGAAATTAAGAAGGCCAGCCCGTCAAAGGGCTTGATTCGGGCGGATTTTGACCCAGCAGCGCTTGCGCGCGCCTATGAAGATGGCGGCGCAACCTGCCTAAGTGTGTTAACAGACGCCCCATCGTTTCAGGGTGCCGATGAGTTTCTCGTCGCCGCGCGCAATGCAGTATCGCTGCCTGCATTACGTAAAGATTTCATCTATGACCCCTACCAGGTAGCCGAAGCGCGGGCGCTGGGGGCCGATTGCATCCTGATAATTTTAGCTTCGGTTGAAGATGGTCAGGCACAAGAGCTTGAAGAGGCTGCATTTTCTTGGGGTATGGATGTGTTGCTAGAGGTGCATGACGCCAGTGAACTTACCCGCGCCTGCAAGTTGAAATCCCCCTTAATGGGCATCAACAATCGTAACCTTAAGACATTTGAAGTGACACTGGATACAACGCGGAAATTGTCGCGCGATGTGCCTAAAGATCGGATGATCGTCACTGAAAGCGGAATATTCGCGCCGTCCGATCTGGCGGATTTAGCAACATACGGCGCCCGTAATTTTCTGATCGGCGAAAGCCTTATGCGTCAGGATGATGTAAAGCTTGCGACGCAAAAACTAATAGGTGGTGCATAATTTGACTGGGCTTACACATTTCGATAAATCGGGCGCGGCCCATATGGTTGATGTGTCAGACAAAGCGGTGACAGACCGGATTGCGACCGCATCTGGTAACATTAAGATGGACCCACAAACGTTTGATATTGTTGCTAAAGGAAGTTCCAAAAAGGGTGACGTTCTGGGCATCGCGCGGCTTGCCGGTATCATGGCCGCTAAGAAAACCGCCGATCTGATCCCTTTATGTCATCCCCTGCCAATCACCAAAGTATCGCTGGAACTGACCCCTGATGCGGTCAATTCCAGTGTTGTGATCACAGCGACAGTTAAGACTTCTGGACAGACGGGTGTCGAAATGGAAGCGCTGACAGCCGTGTCTGTTGCCGCCTTAACCGTTTACGACATGTTAAAAGCCGTGGATCGCGCGATGGTTATTTCCGACATTAAGGTTGATTTGAAGGATGGCGGAAAATCAGGCCGCTACGAAGCCAAGGCATGATCACCGTATCCGAGGCGTTAGAACAAGTAACCGCACTTTTCAGCCCGCTACCGATCGAATTGGTGCCGCTGCGCCAAGCCGCAGGTCGAATTCTTGGTCGGGAAGTCGCAGCGACCCGCGACCAGCCGCCATTTGCCGCCTCATCAATGGACGGTTACGGGGTTTTAGACAAAGATGCCAAACCCGGCGCAAAGTTTGACATCATCGGCGAATCCGCTGCTGGGTCAGGGTTTTCTGGCACAGTAGGGTCTGGTCAGGCCGTTCGGATATTCACGGGCGCACCGATTCCCGGCGGTGTTGATCGTGTTGTCATTCAAGAAGATGTAACGCGTGCGGAAAATGTGATCACAATTGGTGAACACCTTGAAACATCACGATTTATTCGCCCAAAAGGCGATGATTTCTGCGTTGGAGAGGCAATGTCGACACCGCGTAAACTAACACCCGCAGATGTGGCGCTGCTGGCCAGCATGAATATTGCCGAAGTCCCTGTTCGACGTCGGCCCATTGTTGCTTTAATCGCAACTGGCGATGAACTTGTTATGCCAGGCGAAAATCCGGGGCCAGACCAGATTATCGCCTCAAACAATTTCGGTCTTGCCGCCCTTTTGGAAGCCGAGGGCGCCGAAGTGCGGTTGTTGCCGATCGCCAAGGACACGCCACAATCCCTAACCCTTGCGCTAAAACTTTGCGGCGGGGCCGATCTAATTGTGACCATCGGTGGTGCGTCGGTTGGCGACCACGACATCGTGCGCCCAGTCGCACAGGAACTTGGGTTGGTGCCGACGTTTTACAAAATCGCCATGCGACCGGGAAAACCATTGATGGCCGGAAAACTTGGCGACGTTCCGATGATCGGCTTGCCGGGAAATCCCGTGTCTTCAATGGTTTGCGGCCATGTCTTCCTTAGGCCAGCTCTGAACAAGATGCACGGTTTGGGCGGACAACCTTTGCCGCGTGAACTTGCCCGACTTGGCAAAGATATGAAGGCAAACGGCCCACGCGAACACTATATGCGGGCCAGCCTTGCAGTTGAATACAGCCAACTGACAGCCCACCCTTTTGATCGCCAAGACTCGGCACTGTTAACTGTGTTGAGCAAAGCAAATGCGCTGTTGGTACGCCCGGAAGGTGACCCGGCTCGCAAAGCAGGCGAAATGGTTGAAGTCATTCGGTATTCCTAAACCGTCACTGGCCCAACAAAATACCAACCTGTTGACACAAAACAAGAACACTTGTAGAACTTAGCCTGAACAAGCAAGGAACTACTTTGCGAAATTGCAGTATAGCGCTGCATAATTGAGCCGACAGATTAACAGGAGGAAACGTCGATGTTAACGCGCAAGCAATTGGATTTGCTGGAGTTTATCCACACGCGGATGCAACGGGATGGGGTGCCACCCTCGTTCGATGAAATGAAAGACGCGCTTGACCTTAGGTCGAAGTCCGGTATTCACAGACTTATTACGGCCCTTGAAGAACGCGGCTTTATCCGCCGGCTTGCCCACCGTGCGCGCGCCATTGAGATCGTGAAACTGCCTGACTCGTTGGTCAGAACCGCACCTGTAACGGGCTTTCAACCGCATGTAATTCAGGGTTCAGCAACCGGGCGACCCAGTGAATCCCTTGCTGTGGAACGGATAAACGAACGCACCAACGCTTTGGATGTGCCGATTATGGGCCAGATCGCTGCGGGCACGCCAATTGAAGCAATCAGTCACAAAACGTCGTCTGTCGCTGTTCCTGGATCGATGTTGCGCACAAAGGGCTTGCATTACGCCCTGGAAGTTAAGGGCGACTCGATGATTGACGCGGGAATTAACAATGGCGATGTCGTTGTGATCCGCGAACAGCCTGATGCTGAAAACGGCGATATCGTTGTCGCGTTGGTTGAAGGTCAGGAAGCCACGCTGAAACGCCTGCGTAAACGGGGCAGCTCGATCGCGCTTGAAGCGGCGAATCCAGCCTATGAAACCCGTGTCTATCGTGGTGAACAGGTTAAAATTCAGGGCCGATTGGTTGGATTGATCCGCACGTATTAGGCCCATTTTGGGTGTAATTGTGCAACCGCTTACCTAGACCAAAGGCGCGCGCCCCTGAATTGACGCGCGCCTTGTGTTTTTAGCACATTGTTTTCAGTTGTGATTGAAACCGATCCCAATCGTTTTAGCGCGATTTTATCAATAATGGGACAAGCCGTGGTATTCGCGCTGATCTGGGGTAAAATCAGCAAAGCATATTGCGTGCAAAGATCAGTGATTTCAAACGGTTCCAGCGTTTTTGACCAACTATAGGCGATTGTTTGATTGCCAATTGAAATCGCGTCGATGGCCGCAATGGTCGTGGGATGAAACCGCAACGCTGCATCTGCCTGACTGGCCCCATCACCGTCATTTTCCAACCAATTGCTGGCAACAAATCCTGTGCCTTTTTTTCGGTTCAACGCCCGGCCATCGGTACCCATAATCCCCATCAGTCGCCCGTTTGATGACAAAAGAAGCGCGGGTCGGGTTGTTTCGCTCCACGCCCAGAACCCTAGAATAATCGGCACAAGTGCCAGAAAACGCAGGCGATTGCGAAGCACAATTAAAACTAATGCGCCGCCGCAAATCAACACCAAGACGAACGTCGCGGGCTTGATCACC
>JBLHMX010000176.1:0-5869 GCA_047622625.1 Paracoccaceae bacterium
CGATACCATCCATGTTGTCGCGCGACAGGCGATCAAACAGCACGATTTCATCAAGACGGTTCAGAAACTCGGGCCGAAAATGCGCCCGGACTGCCTCCATTACATCGCCCTTTGCGGCCTCGGCATCCGTGCCTTCTGGCAGCATGCTAAGGGCTTGCGAGCCAAGGTTGCTGGTAAGAATAATCAGCGTCTGTTTGAAATCAACTTTGCGGCCCTGCCCGTCTGTCAACACTCCATCGTCAAGCACTTGCAACAGCACGTTGAATACATCCGGATGCGCCTTTTCGACCTCGTCAAACAGCACCACCTGATATGGGCGACGACGCACTGCTTCAGTCAAAGAGCCACCCTCGTCATACCCGACATAACCCGGAGGTGCGCCAATCAAGCGCGCGACCGAATGCTTTTCCATGTATTCCGACATATCGATACGCACCATCGCGTTGTCATCATCAAAAAGAAATTCGGCCAAAGTTTTGGTCAGCTCGGTTTTGCCCACACCTGTTGGCCCCAAGAACAAGAAACTGCCCTGAGGGCGGTTCGGGTCCGACAGGCCTGCCCGACCGCGCCGCACGGCATTTGAAACGGCTTTCACAGCCGCACGTTGGCCGATCACCCGTTCACCAAGCACATCTTCCATTGCCAACAGCTTTTCGCGCTCACCTTCCAGCATTTTGTCCACTGGAATTCCCGTCCAGCGTTCGACAACGCCAGCGATATGTTCTGGCAACACGGCCTCTTCGACCATCACGTCGTCATCTGCTTGTTCAGCTTGAACCAGTTGTTTTTCCAACTCGGGCATGACGCCGTATTGCAGCTCGCCCATCTTTGCCAGATCACCGGCGCGTTTGGCCGCTTCAAAAGCAGATCGCGCCTGATCCAGTTGCTCTTTGATGTCAGTTGCGCCTGCAAGCTTATCGCGCTCAGCTTGCCATTGCGCCGTCATTTGGCTGGATTTTTCCTGTAAATCTGCCAGTTCCTTTTGAAGAGTGGCCAGCCGGTCTTTGGAGGCAGCGTCGGTTTCTTTTTCCAGTGCTGAAGCTTCAATCTGCTTTTGCAGCAATTCGCGATCAATCGCATCCAGTTCTTCGGGTTTGCTGTCGACTTCCATGCGTAATCGGCTTGCCGCTTCATCCATCAGATCGATGGCTTTATCCGGCAAGAACCGATCGGTGATATATCGGTGGGACAGCGTCGAGGCCGCCACCAACGCGCTATCGGAAATACGAATACCGTGGTGCAGTTCGTATTTTTCCTTGATGCCGCGCAGAATTGAAATCGTGTCTTCAACCGTTGGTTCAGCGATCAAAACCGGCTGAAAACGCCGTGCTAAAGCCGCGTCTTTTTCGACGTGTTTACGGTATTCATCCAATGTTGTCGCGCCAACACAATGCAGCTCGCCCCGCGCAAGTGCGGGTTTCAACAAGTTAGACGCATCCATCGCACCATCCGCTTTACCCGCGCCGACTAGCGTATGCATTTCATCGATGAACAGAATAATTTCGCCTGCGGCATCCGTGACTTCGTTCAGCACGGATTTCAGCCGTTCTTCAAACTCACCGCGATATTTAGCACCAGCGATCAGGGCTCCCATATCAAGCGCCATCAGCTTTTTGTTGGCCAGGCTTTCAGGCACATCGCCATTAACAATGCGCAAGGCCAGCCCTTCGGCAATCGCGGTTTTACCGACACCGGGTTCGCCGATCAGCACCGGATTATTTTTGGTGCGGCGGCTTAAAACCTGCATCGTGCGCCGGATTTCTTCATCTCGTCCGATGATAGGATCAATTTTGCCGTCGCGCGCTGCCTGGGTTAGATCGCGTGCGAATTTTTTAAGCGCATCATAGGAATTTTCGGCACTAGCACTGTCTGCTGTGCGCCCTTTGCGCACGTCATTGATCACGGCATTAAGGGTCATCGCAGTCACACCAGCGTCCAGCAATACGTCTTTGGCTTTCGATTTGGTCACACAAAGCGCAGTTAATATCCGTTCAACTGGCACGAAACTGTCACCCGCTTTGGTCGCGATTTTTTCGGCCTCGTCGAGCGCTTTGGCTGTCTGGGTATCGATGTACGTCTGCTCATTACCGCCGCTGACGTGGGCCAGCTTTGCAATCAATGCGTCCACTTCCAATTGCACAACACCGGGATTTCCGCCTGCGGCACGGATCAGATTAGCTGACAAGCCTTCGCTGTCATCCATCAAAGCCTTTAGAATATGTTCCGGTAAAATGCGTTGGTGATTTTCGCGCATCGCGATGGTTTGGGCGGCTTGAATGAATCCGCGCGACCGTTCAGTGAACTTTTCAAGGTTCATGCGTGTTCTCCTTCTTTAAGCGCCTGCCGGGGTGATGCCCAATTTGGCACATCAATGGTGCAGACCTTTGCAATGAAGATGGGTATTGGGCATTGATTTCGCAAGATGCCAAATCTGTGATAACATTCCCCTAAACAAATTAGAGGGCCGCCATGACGACACTTACTGAAATTCGCGCCAAATCAACATGGCACGATCTGTTCGAAGGACAATTGCAACATGCAGCAATAGCCCTGTTAATGACATTTGGCGCACTTAGCCTGCTTAGCGAACCGGCCGAGGCCAAAACGCTGTTCGGGCTAACAGTAATCGGGTGGGCCAAACTTAGTATCGCATTGGCGTTGATCCACCAGATTATCGTTGCCTTCGTTTTTCGCGCACAATTGCATAAAAACCTAATGACGCGGTTATTTGGCGAACGCGACATGAAAATTTGGGCAGTGATTTTTCTGCCGCTTTTGGTCGTACGGCCCCTGACAATAATCATGGTCGGCTGGGCTGATGCCACGCCACTTACCGGATACCGCGGCGTCGAAGTTATCCTTGGCCTCGCCATTCTTGTTCCGGCGGTTTGGGCCATGCATTCCACATTATTTCATTTCACTCTGCCTCGTGCTTTGGGCGGCGACCATTTCCGTGACGAATATCTAGCAATGCCAATGGTCGATAAAGGCGTGTTTAAATATACAAAGAACGGCATGTACGGCATCGTATTTTTCGGCCTTACAGCGATCGCTTTGCTGTTTGGATCGTGGAATGCCTTGGTCGTAGCTTTTTTCCACCACGCTTATATCTGGGTGCACATGTATTGTACCGAATCTCAGGATTTGAAACGAATGTTCCCTTGAAATCCGTTTGCAAAAATACTGGGATCCTGCGCTTGACACAAACAGCTGGGCCGACGAAATAAGAACCGAACAGGAGCCGCCCAATGACCCAAGCAGATGACCGCCTAATAGTTGCCCTAGATGTGCCAAATGCGTTGGATGGGTTGGCTTTGGCAGAAAAGCTGGGTGATGCCGTCTCTTTTTACAAAATCGGTCTTGGTATGTTAACCGGTGGCGGGCTGGCGCTGGCAGATGAGCTGAAACAATCCGGTAAACGCGTTTTTCTTGATATGAAACTGTTTGATATCGGCGCGACTGTTGAAAAAGCCGTGCGCGGATTGGCGCAGTATGAACTTGATTTTTTAACCGTCCACGGTGACCCGCATGTTGTGCGCGCCGCAGTTGCCGGACGGGGTGATCACAGCACTAAAATTCTTGCGGTAACGATCCTGACGTCGCTTGATCGCGTTGATATGGATGCGTCACTGATAATACCCGGCGCCATTCAAGATTTGGTCTTAGATCGCGCGCGTAATGCCTTTATCGCCGGTGCAGACGGGGTCATCGCATCACCGCTTGAGGCGGCGTTGATCCGCGCCTTGCCCGAAGCTAACGGCAAGCTGATTGTCACCCCCGGTGTGCGCCCTACCGGAGCGGCCAAGGGCGATCAGAAACGCGTGGCCACCCCTGCAAGCGCCATTCAGGATGGCGCCGACCACATCGTCGTTGGTCGCCCCATTTGGCAGGCCAGTGATCCGAGGGCGGCAGTGATCGCGGTGTTGAACGAATTAAAGTCTCTCTAAACCTTCCTTCTTTTCCTAAATATCCTTGCCGAAGATCAAAAATGGCGACCCCGCAAGAAGTTTTGATCAACTTGCTTGCCCAAACCCTAGTCCTATGAAATCCTTAGGTTTGATATGCGCCAAAAACCCCAAGCCCTTTGCCGTGATTGCCTAACGGAAATCCAACCTGCCGGCCGCTGCCCGAACTGCGGCTCGCCGCGGGTGCTGCAACATGCTGAGCTGTTCGAACTATCCATCGCCCATATGGATTGCGATGCGTTTTATGCCAGCGTTGAAAAGCGCGATAACCCTGCCCTACGCGACAAGCCGGTTATCATCGGTGGTGGCAAAAGGGGCGTGGTTTCCACAGCCTGTTATATTGCCCGTATCAAAGGTGTGCATTCAGCCATGCCGATGTTTCAAGCGCTTAAAGCCTGCCCAGAAGCAATTGTCGTCAAGCCTCGCATGTCTGTCTATGTCGAGGTTTCGCGCCAAATTCGCGCGATGATGCAAGACCTGACCCCGGCTATTGAACCCCTGTCCCTAGACGAGGCGTTCCTTGATCTGACGGGCACCACAAAACTGCACGGCGAAGCCCCGGCGTTACAAATGGCGCGCCTTGTCAAACGGATGGAAGACGAGCTAGGCCTGACTGGTTCGGTTGGCCTGTCCCATAACAAGTTTCTGGCCAAAATAGCGTCAGATCTTGATAAACCGCGTGGGTTTTCAATAATTGGAGCGGCTGAAACCAATGATTTTTTGCACGACAAACCAGTTGGTCTGATTTGGGGCGTTGGAAAAGCCTTCCGCGCCACCTTGGAAAAGGACGGCATCCGCACATTCACCGATATTCTGCGGTGGGAACGCAAAGATCTTGGTGCGCGATATGGCGGCATGGGGGACCGGCTTTGGCATTTGGCGCGCGGTATGGATTACCGCCGGGTATCTGCTAATGCGCCGATGAAAAGTATCTCGAACGAAACCACATTCTTTGAGGATACGTCCAGTCATGCGAAACTGGATGGTCATATTTGGCGTCTGTCAGAAAAAGTGGCCGACCGCGCCAAGACCAAAGGCGTGACCGGGCGGATTGTGACGCTAAAGCTGAAGCAGTCGGACCATCAGGGTCTTACCCGACGCGTGACCCTTACTGATCCGACCCAAATTGCCGACAAGATTTATTCAACGGCACGCATCTTGCTGGAAAACGCAATCGACAAGGGCCCGTTCCGGCTTATTGGTGTTGGCATCAGTCATCTGGAAGAGGTCGAGGCGACGAACAGTTTTGGTGATTTGCTTGATCCTGAGGCGCAACGACGCGAAAAGGCTGAACGCGTATCCGATGATATTCGAAAGAAATTCGGCGCAGCAGCGATATTGAAAGGGCGTTCCTTACGCTAGCAATCTAACGGTGCAAGGCTGTTATTCTGCTGCAAGTTGGATGTCGCGTCGACCGATTTCGGTTATTTTTTCTACAACCGAACGCATCACATTCTTGAAGTCCGTGAAATTGGCATTTGGCACCAGATTTCTTTCGTCCATATACAGAGAACGATCAATTTCGATCTGAATTGCGTGCTGACCAAGACCAGGTTTTCCATAGTTTTGCACAACAAATGCCCCGGCAAACGGCAGGTTTCTCGACACCTTCAATCCAGCTTTTACAAACACGGCTTCAATCGCTTCGATTAAGTCAGGCGAACAAGTTGACCCGAACCGATCACCCAGAACGATATCAGGTTTATTCTTGAACGCGTGTGAAGTGGAGCCCAAAGCATCGCGCGGCATGGAGTGGCAATCGACCAGCAAAGCAAAGACAAATGCCTTTTGTGCTTGGTTCATCAATTCCGCCAACTTGTTGTGGTAGGGGTGGTAAAACGCATCCAGCCTTTGACGCGCTTCAAACATGCCAATCTTTCCGACACGAATTTCACGACTGTTAC
>JBLHMX010000177.1:0-5832 GCA_047622625.1 Paracoccaceae bacterium
CAAAGGCAGCGAATCGTCGCGTTCGATGTTGAAATGGATCACTTTGCCCCGATTTTGGTGCGGTTCAGCAGCTTCTCGAATAACTTCGGAAATCGGGGCATGACGCACCAACATATCGTCTTTGCCTGTACGACCCATGTCACGTAGAATATCACGGCACCGGTCTGCTTGATCGCGAATAAGTTGCACGTCTTCATTAAGTGCAGGGTTGGACTCCATTTCATCCGCAAAGTCTTCCAGAAGTTCGGTACTGACCATCATAATAGTGGCCAAAGGCGTTCCAAGTTCATGGGCCGCAGCGGCCACCACGCCGCTTAGATCGGTTAGCTTTTGTTCGCGACTAAGCGCCATCTGGGTCGCGATTAAGGCCTGCGACATGGAATGGGTTTCAAGCGTCACGCGACGGGCGTAACTGGCAAGAAACACAACCCCGATCACCAGCGATATCCAAAATCCGGCCACAAATAGATCTGGCATCCTTAGGATATGACCAAGTTGGGTTTTAAGGGGTAGATGGTAATTAGCGACGACCGAAATCAGGAATATCGCCATGAGGCCCAGAAAAATGGTGGATCGAAGGCGCAAGGCGGTGGCGGAAATTGTAACCGGTGCCAAAATCAGCAACGCGAAGGGGTTGTTCAGCCCGCCAGTTAGGAACAGCAGAAAAACCAACTGCGAAAGATCAAACAACAGCGTCAACATAGTTTCGCGTTCAGACAACCGCTTGTTTTCCGGATAAACAATGGTTGACGCGATATTGAACGCCACTGCCGCGCCAATGGCCAAAAGGCACATGCCAATGTTCAAAAGCAGGTCAAGTTGTAGAGTGGTAAACATAACCGCACCGCTTTGACCAATAATCGCCATCCAGCGCAGATTTATCAACGTGCGCAGGCGCACCCACTCGTTGCGAGCTTCGGTGTTCAATATGTTTAGCGGGGTTTCAGCCATTTGGCCCTAGCGGTGATGTTGGACTATAATGATCGGTGTGACGATTTCGTGCATTGATACTTGGGCCTGTAATGTGGATCAACTCAGATGTGTTTCGCAAGCAGGATATGCCGATGACCCGAACTTACGCCAATATCGCCGTTTTACTTATCGCGAGCCTTTTGGGCGGAATGGCCTATTTTGTTTATCGTGATCGTCCTAACGATCAATTTGCGCAATGCCGTCAAAGCCAAATCGCCACTGGCACGTCTTCTATTGGTGGGGCCTTCACGCTGATAAATCAACTTGGTGAAACCGTGACCGATCAAGACGTGATTACCAAACCGTCGCTGGTTTATTTCGGCTATACTTTTTGCCCAGATGTTTGCCCGACAGATAATGCCCGCAATGCCGAAGCCGTGGACCTTTTAAAGATCCGGGGGCAACGTGTCACGCCGGTCTTTATTTCAATTGATCCTTCCCGCGACACGCCCGAAGTTATGGCGGAATTTGCCGGCTACTCCCACGAAGATATGATTGGCCTAACGGGTACTGCAGAGCAGGTAAAAGCAGCATCGGTTGCTTATAAGACCTATTACAAACGTGCGTCTGACGAGGAGCATTATTTGATGGACCACACGACCTTTACCTATTTGGTTCTACCGGAACACGGATTTGTTGATTTCTTCCGTCGGGATATCTCGCCTGAAAAAATGGCGAACACTGTCAGTTGTTTCGTTGAGAATTCGTGAACAGTTTGACCATCCCGTATTATAAATTTACAAAGTGTCTAATCGCTTATGAAACAGGATTTTAACCATGGCAGACCGTGCGCTTTGTGAAATTGGCGAAGACAATTCGCTATTGTTGGTGGATGACGACGAACCGTTTCTGCGCCGACTAGCACGCGCTATGGAAAAACGTGGATTTGCACCAGAAGCTGTGGAAACAGTCGCAGCGGGCAAAGCCATCGCGACTGCACGGCCCCCAGCCTATGCAGTGATTGATTTGCGGCTTGAAGATGGCAACGGTTTAGACGTGGTTGAAGTATTGCGCGAAAAACGCCCGGATGCGCGGATCGTTGTTCTGACAGGGTACGGTGCGATTGCCACTGCGGTTGCTGCGGTCAAAATCGGCGCGACGGACTACTTAAGCAAACCGGCAGATGCCAACGATGTGACAGCTGCGTTACTGGCAGGTGTTGATGATCGCCCGCCACCGCCGGAAAACCCGATGTCGGCAGATCGTGTGCGCTGGGAACATATCCAGCGGGTGTTTGAGTTGTGCGATCGGAATGTAAGCGAAACCGCGCGGCGATTGAACATGCATCGGCGGACTTTGCAACGGATTTTGGCGAAACGCTCGCCACGGTAAACGCGCAGGATCGAAAGTAGATTGGTTTCACATGCCTAAAGTCTCGCATTCGGCTTTCGATATGATTTCGGAAATGACTCCAACCTTTCGACCCGGCGTTTTCGTTTTCGTGACAACTATTGACGCCAGCATTTCAGAGGCGCTTGTCACAGAAGCGATTTCGGTTTTTAGGGAAGACGAGGGGATGTCTATGATCATCCCTGTTGAGTTGGCGGAAAAACATGCGCTTGAGATGGAACATCCGATGCGTTGCATTACCCTAAATGTGTATTCGTCGCTGGAGGGGGTTGGCTTGACCTCAGCTGTGTCCGCCGCACTTGATGCGAATGGAATTCCTTGCAACATGGTCGCTGCATTTCACCACGATCACGTTTTTGTTCCGCTGGATGTCAGTGAAAGGGCAATGCAAGTTTTGGTAAATTTGCAAACCAAAGCAGTCGAATCCTAATTCGACGACCAAGAATTAGTGGCTAAAGAAACGCCGACAAATCTGCAGACTGCTGAACAAAGTCTGCGCGAACTTGGCTAGGCTCGCGAAGTTTGATTCTGGTATCAGAAACTCTTGATGCAGGCGGCTTGCCGAACAACTTGTCTGCCTCTGCTTCCTCAAACCCTGCAATCTGAACCGCCTCCAACCAAGCGGATATCTTATCAGCCCGCTTGATCTGTTTCTTCACGGCTACAGGCAATACTGCGGGCAACCCAAACCGCAAGTGAATTGCTGCCATCAGGCGGTCGTCCAACTCTTTATAGCCCGGTCCGACGGCTGCCTTTACAGGTGAAATCATGTCGCCAATGACAAATTCAGGCGCATCATGCAGCAGCGCCGCCAACCGCCATTTGACTGCAGCTTTGGGATATAGCAGATGAAAGATTTCTTCGACCAACAGGGAATGTTCCGCTACAGAATAAGGAAACTCGCCAATCGTCTGGCCGTTCCAGCGCGCCTGAAAAGATAACCCTCGGGCGATGTCTTCGATCTCGATATCAAGTGGCGACGGATCTAACAGATCAAGCCTGCGACCAGATAGCATTCGTTGCCATGCGCGGGGTTGTTTCATGAGGCTTGAAAATTTGAGTTCATCGCCTTTAAACTTAGCAATATGCGAAACCCGTTGTCGAGTGGGATAACCGGTGATAATGGGTGGCGATCAAAGATTTCACAGGAGCCGGGCATGACCACGGATTACATCGTCAAAGACATTTCGCTTGCTGAATTTGGCCGCAAGGAATTGGATATTGCAGAAACCGAAATGCCTGGGCTGATGTCCCTGCGCAAAGAGTTTGGCAAAAGCCAGCCTTTGAAGGGCTCGCGGATTGTTGGATCATTGCACATGACCATCCAGACCGCCGTTTTAATCGAAACATTGACAGCACTTGGCGCCGACGTGCGCTGGGCCTCTTGCAATATTTTTTCGACACAAGATCATGCAGCTGCGGCAATTGCAAAGTCGGGCGTTCCGGTTTTCGCAATTAAGGGCCAGAATTTGGTTGAACATTGGGACTATCTTGACCGTTCGTTCAAGTTCCCTGAGGGTGCCAACCTTATTCTGGATGATGGTGGCGATGCCACTTTGTACGTCTTGTTGGGCGCGCGTGTTGAAGCTGGCGAAACTGGTTTGATCGAGGTTCCAACTTCCGAAGAAGAAGAAGCGATTTTTGCGCAGATCAAAAAGCGTATGAAAGAAAGCCCGGGTTGGTTCACCAAAACCCGCGAAGATATTCAAGGGGTTTCCGAGGAAACGACAACTGGTGTTCATCGTCTTTATGAATTGATGAAAGACGGCCAACTTCCGTTCCCAGCAATCAATGTGAACGACAGCGTAACCAAGTCGAAGTTCGACAATAAGTACGGTTGTAAAGAATCGCTGGTCGACGGTATTCGCCGGGCTACAGACACAATGATGGCAGGCAAAACTGCTGTTGTTTGTGGGTACGGCGATGTTGGCAAAGGTTCGGCTGCGTCCCTTCGGGGGGCTGGCGCGCGTGTGAAAGTGACCGAGATTGATCCAATCTGTGCGCTGCAAGCCGCGATGGACGGGTTTGAGGTATTGCCGCTGGAAGATGCGGTTGCGACCGCTGACATCTTTGTCACCACTACTGGTAATAAAGATGTGATTCGCATCGAACATATGCGCCAAATGAAAGACATGGCGATTGTTGGCAATATTGGCCATTTCGATAACGAAATCCAGGTGGCGGCACTTAAGAACCACAAGTGGACTAACATCAAAGATCAAGTCGATATGATCGAAATGCCAAGTGGAAGCCGAATAATCCTGTTATCGCAGGGCCGCTTGTTGAACCTTGGCAATGCCACTGGTCATCCTTCTTTCGTGATGTCTGCCAGCTTTACCAATCAAGTTCTGGCGCAGATCGAACTGTGGACCAAGGGCGGTGAATACAAGAATGAAGTCTACATTCTGCCGAAACATTTGGATGAAAAAGTTGCGCGACTGCACCTAGAAAAAATCGGCGTAAAATTGTCAAAGCTAAGTGACGAGCAGGCCAAGTATATCGGCGTGTCGACAGATGGACCGTTTAAACCCGAGCATTATCGGTATTAAAGTTTGACGTGCACTTTAAAACACCTAACCGCGACGGCAGGAATGCTGTTCGCGGTTTTGTTGTTTACGCCTATTGCTCAGGCTGAACCTGAAATCAAAGTTGTCATTAATTATTATGATGTTTCAGGAACTTCTGGGAGAGAGCTAAAATATCAGATGAAGAAACTGGGGCCGAAAGGGTTCTGGGCCTATGCGCGGTGGAATGTGCGGTGGTCATCTGATTGCGACCTAAGTGTTTTGATCACATATACATACCCACGCCTAAAAAATCCAAGCGAGGTGCCAACAGGCGTTCAGATCAATTGGCAATTGATGATGGAAAAACTTGTATTGCATGAGGAAGGCCACGGCCAACATGGCATTAATGCCGCGACTGAAATTGAACAGGCAGGGTGCAAAGGCAGCGTGAAAATCGTCAAGCGCTGGGCGGCGCAAGATAAATCTTATGACGCCGAGACCCGGCACGGGCGCACGCAAGGTATTTACCTTGCGGATTAGGTGTTGGCTTGGGTGGCCAGATCGCGTTGGTTTCTAACTAAATTGTAGATGTATAGAGTTTGCACCGGGCCGAACGTTGGCCTAGGTTTGGCTTATCGGGTCAGTATGGCCGGGACTTTTCAGGAGCGTGTGGCGCGTTAAGTAGCGCACGTGGGGTGATGGAGGGTCTCAAGGGGTTGGGACCCTCCGCTTTTTTACAGCAATGTTAGTATTAGGCCGATAATCGTACAGCCGATAATTGCATAGCATCCATCAATGAACATTAGGCGCATGGATCGCCCTGCAAAGGCATAGTTGGTTATAACCCAAGGTGCTGCGATAAACGCGCCCAAGCCAAAGCCAGCCCACAATCCTTTATTTTCCACCTAATGGATTGAAACCACCGGCTTCTAGCCGGTCCGCTTCAGCGAATCTACTACTGATCTTCTCTCCTGAATTTTGAAACCCGCTTTGGCGGTATGGT
>JBLHMX010000178.1:0-5811 GCA_047622625.1 Paracoccaceae bacterium
TGAAGCCGTCGGGAAGAACGTAACAAGTTTCAAACCAGGTGATGAAGTTTTTGCGGATACGGGCACAGGGTTTGGTGGCCACGCAGAATATATCACGCTGAGAGAAACCGCGGCGATTGCGATGAAACCGGAAAATTCCAGTTTTGAACAGGCCGCAGTTGTTTCGTTTGGTGGGTGTACAGCACTTCAGTTCTTGCGCGACAAAGCGGGCATTCAGAAGGGCGATAAAGTACTAATTGTTGGCGCGTCTGGTGCGGTTGGTTTGGCGGCGGTGCAGCTTGCCAAGCATTTCGGTGCCGAAGTAACGGCCGTTTGCAGTGCTGGCAATCACGACCTTGTTCGCAGTCTTGGGGCCGACCATGTGATTGACTATTTGACCGAAGATTTCACCAAGCATGGCCGACTTTACGATATCATTATGGATACGGTTGGCACAGCCCCTTGGGCGCGTTGCAAAGTTTCGCTCGCAAAAACTGGGCGACTGCTGCTGGTTAATGGCTCGCTTGGCGATATGCTGCGCGCGGGGTTTGTTTCCAGACGCAACGGCAAAATGCTTGTGCCGGGTGTGGCCATGGGAACAACCGCTGATTTGCAGTTCTTGGCCGAATTGGTGCTAGCTGGGAAATACGTTCCAGTGATCGATCGTACTTATCACCTGGATCAGATTGTTGCGGCACATGCCTACGTTGATACGGGCCGCAAAAAGGGCAGCGTCGCGATCACAATTTAGGTTCGTTGCGAAATGGCGGCCGCTATTGCAGCACCGCCGACAACCACGGCAAAGCCTGTGAACACCACAGCGAAATCAAAATTGGTCAATAGTATTCCGGCGATCACTGGGCCCGATACCTTGCCGACATTTCGAAGCGAACCGTAAAATCCCATGCCCGCGCCAAGATGCCCGGGTTTGCTTGCGCCTGCTAAGAAAGCCACACTTGCGGGTAAGATCATTGCTTGGCCGAACCCGATTAAGATGGCAGAAATCAAGATCAGCCAGCCCGATAGCCAAGGCAATAAAGACACGCCAACAGCCAACAGCAACAGCCCAAGTTGGATGGCCGCGCCATAGCTTTTTCTGTCGGCAAACCAGCCCCCGATGGGGCGTAAGGCAATATTCGCGGCTTCCTGAAGTGAAAAGAATAAACCGGCCTGTAAAATCGTGCCGCCGTCTTGGCTGAGGATAAACAGGGGCAAGAACGCCCTGACTGCATAGGTCACCAGATAGACCATTAGCTCAAGCAAGCCAGCCAGCCAAATCGCAGGTGTAGCAACACTAAGCTTGATGGCCGCCCCAAAATGACTGATCAAGCTGGTTTTGGTCGTGGGTTTCACCGATGCTGGTTCTGACAGCATTAGTAAGGGTAACGCGGCAACTAGCGACAAAAACCCAATCGCTGTGAAAACCGTTTCGATCGGATAATATGTCAAAACATATCCGGCAGAAAGCGGCGCAAGTAGGGTGGCAGTTGACCGCGCCATACCAAAAACTGCCAATCTTGAAGCGCGGTTTTGATGACCAATATCCGCCACATAAGACAGGCTGACCGGGCCAAAGATGGCCGTGGCCAAACCGTGGATCAGACGCAGCGCAAACAATTGTTCGGGGGTTTCAACGAACCGGTAAAGAAACGGCAGGATTATGAAAAGGATCAGTGCCAGCAACAGCCAAATGCGCCGACCGTTTCGATCAGACAATATGCCGAAAACAGGCTTTAAGATCATGCCAGTAAATGTTGACACAGCAACCACCAAACCTGTCATCATCTCAGCGGCACCGAGGGCTGCAGCGAACAGCGGCAACAAAGGTGTTTTACCCATCTGATAAGCCCATCGCAGGATCAAATCAGCCGCAAATATCCGGGCCAAATTTCGCTTGGCGTTTGGGACAACCTGCCCTGTTACCACCCGGTTTTAGGTGCGCCAACCGACGCCCCACTGACAACAGGTGGGCTGGCTTTTGCGATGTCAGCATTGAAATTAGTGATCTCGCCCGCGACCAGCGCTTCAAGGGCATTCAGATGCGTGTCGACTTTGGCAAACACGTCTTCGGCCACTTCTTTTGTTTGTGCAGGCGGGCGCGTATCGGCAATGTTAACCACCCAAAGCAAGCCCTCAAGCGTGTCATCAAAACCCGCAGGATGGCGCAAAACATCCCGGGGCGTTTCGCGTTTCGTATCAACGAGATTACCCTCGATCGCAGAAAGTTTCAAGGTCAGGTCATCTGCAATTCCCGCCTTGTCGGGCATGATTTTATGCATGTTCTGAAGTTGCTGCTTCATCAATCGGGCGCGATTAACAGCGATGTTCAATTCCGACAGTTTGTCAGAAACAGCTGCCGCCAATTCGTGCTGCTCGGCAAAATCAGCATCGGTAGTGTCGATCCTGGGGTCTTTAACCAGGGTGAATTCTGTGGAGTGCGCCGCATTTGAAACCCGCAACGTGATTTTGTATTTACCCGGTTTGATCTTAACCCCGCCTGGCCCATCGCCGCCCTTCGTTAAGGGTTCGTATTTCTGGGCCTTTAACGTTTTATCCAACCGAACGGGCGCGTCCCCTGTTAGATCCCAGACAAAGCGGTTTAGTCCGGCTTTGCTGGGCGGTTTGCGGCTGTCAGATGTTTTGTCATTACCAGCATCACAAGTGGCAATCAGGTTTCCTGTAGCACCCTGCACGGTGATCGCAACATCGGATCCGGCGGTTTTTTCATCTAGCCAATAATAAATAATAGCACCGTTCGCAGGATTTTCCCCGGTATCCAGATACTTTCGTTCTTTGGTGCCGTCAGACATTTCCGCCAGATATGACGTTCCCGGAACGCCGAAGGCGGGGCTGTAATCTTTGCCATCACCGTTGAAAAGGCCCGCGCTCCAATGGATGTTTTGGCGGATGGTTTCACAGGGCGTGTAAAGCTGAGTTGATTTGTTGTTTTCTGCCGCGGCCCGCAAAGGGGTGATGTCTTCAAGGATCCAAAAAGACCGCCCGTGGGTCGCGACAACCAAATCGCTGTTTTTGATTTTAAGGTCATAGATTGGCACGACTGGCAACTTGCCACCCATACGGTTCCAGCTGCTGCCATCATTTGCCGACACATAAATCCCGGTTTCGGTTCCGGCAAATAAAAGGCCCGCACGCGCGCTATCTTCGCAGATGACACGGGTGATTTCATCTTGCGGGAAGCTGTTGGAAATGCGTTGCCAGTTCTTGCCACCATCATCGGTTTTGAACAGGTAGGGTTTGTAATCTGACAATTTGAACCGCGTAGCGGAAAGGTAAACGGTATCTGCATCATGGGCTGATATTTCAACATTCCCGACATAGGCCCATTCAGGCATATCCGCAGGCGTCACATCTTGCCAATTGTCACCACCATCACGTGTGACATGCACCAAACCGTCATCAGTTGAGGCCCATATTTCATCTTTACGATGTGTGGATTCAACAACCGACGCGCAAGTCGCATATTGTTCGGCCCCTGCGCTATCGCTGGTCAGCGGCCCGCCGGAAAAATCCAGCTTCGCGATGTCATTGCGCGACAAGTCAGGCGAGATGCGATCCCAGCTCATGCCCTCGTCGCGCGTGCGGAAAACGTGATTGCCGCCAACATAAATCGTGCCAACATCATGCGGTGAGAACACAATCGGGAAGGTCCAGGCAAACCGATATTTCAAATCTCGCGGGGCCAAACCTGTGCTTTCTTCGGGCCAAACATTGATCAATTTCATTTGTCTTGTACGGTGGTCATACCGCTGTAACGCGCCGTTCCCGCCAGGGCTGGAACCAACCGCGCCAATGTAGACGATGTTAGAGTCTTCGGGATGCACGGCGATGAACCCACTTTCGCCAGTGCCGGGCAACGTAGTGTCGGAATAGGTGATCATCCCCCATTCCATCTGGGAAGGTACGGAAATTGAGGTGTTGTCTTGCTGTGTCGCGTAAACGCGGTAGGGGTAGTCGTTATCTATATCCATGCGGTAAAATTGGGCAGTGTTTTGGTTGTAGATCGTCGACCAACTTAGCCCGCAATTATAGCTAACGCAGGCGCCGCCATCATTGCCTTCGATCATCCGGTTGGGGTTTTGCGGATCGATCCAAAGGTCGTGGTTGTCACCGTGAGGCGTGGTGATTTCATGGAAGTTAATGCCGCCATCTGTGGATTTCCACATCTGGTAATTGGTCACATAGATCGTGTCGGCATGGCAAGGGTCAGCGAAAATATGGGTATAGTACCAAGGCCGATGGATCAGGTCGCGATTGGGATTGCGCAGCTTCCAACTGGCGCCGTAATCATTTGACACAAAAAGCCCAGTGTTTTCTTCGTCGCCTTCCACAAGCGCGTAAATAAGCCCGCGCTTGGCCGATACAGTCACGCCGATTTTCCCCAGCATGCCCTTGGCAAATCCGTGGTTCAAGGACACTTCTTCCCAGCTATCGCCACCATCCATTGATCGGAACAGCGCCGAACCCGGCCCGCCAGATGACAAATGCCAAAACTTGCGATGCGCTTGCCATGTGGCCGCAAATAGAATGCGTGGATTGTTTGGGTCCATCGAAATATCGATGGCACCAGCTTCGTCACTTTGGAATAAAACCCTTTCCCAGTTTTCACCACCGTCAAGCGTTCGATACACACCGCGTTCGTTGTTTGGTCCGAACGCATCACCAAATGCGGCCACATAAACGTGGTCGGGATTGTCAGGATGAACACGAATTTCGCCTATCTGCTTGGTGTCTTTCAGGCCGATATGTTTCCACGAGCGCCCGGCATCGGTAGATTTATACATGCCATCGCCGAACGACACATCAATGCGGATCGTGGTTTCCCCGGTGCCAGCATAAATCACATTGCTGTCTGAAGGCGCGACGGCCAACGCACCAATGGTGGCAGATCCCAAAAAGCCATCAGACACACAGTCCCAATAGGTGCCACCATCTGTCGTTTTCCATATGCCGCCAGCGCAGGCTCCGAAATAGAAAGTCATAGGGTCGTGATAATCGCCTGCAACCGCAACCACACGACCACCACGGGGGGGACCAATGCAACGCCAATGAAGTGCGGACGAGTTTATCATCTGTTCAATTGGCTGCATCGGGTATCCTTGAAATTTGCTAAGGTCGGGGTTGTCACGAACAAGCAAAGCATGGCTGCAATTTCTTGCGGTGTAAATACGATTGACAGTGTTAATGAATTAAGTGACGGCCCGGTTCCACGTAGAATGTAACTTCGCCGACCCTGTGTTGAATTTGGGTCGCGCGTAAGAAAAATCGGTTGGCCTACTGAGTCAAAAGCCGTATTCAACAGTTGCAAAAATCGATCACGGGCAGGAAAAAATATGCAACGAAGATTATTTTCTGAATGGTTAGGAACTTTGTTTCTGCTGGCGACTGTGATTGGCTCGGGCATAATGGCAGAACGGCTGGCTGACGGTAATATGGCCATCGCATTGCTGGGCAACACGATCCCGACAGGTGCCATTCTGGTGGTATTGATTTTGGTGTTCGGCCCGATTTCAGGCGCACACTTCAATCCGGCGGTGACGCTGGCCTTTTATATTCGTAAAGAAATATCGGCCCGAGACAGTGTGTTTTTTGTCGCCGCGCAAATCACGGGCGGCATCATCGGCGTTTTTATTGCACACCTTATGTTTGATAATCCGTTAATTGATCCGTCGAGCCACGCCCGAACGTGCCCAAGCCAATGGCTTAGTGAATTTGTGGCCACCTTTGGTCTGTTGGCGACTATCTTGGGCTTGGTCAGATCCCGACCCGAGGCGATCCCATACGCAGTTGGTCTGTATATCACTGCCGCCTATT
>JBLHMX010000179.1:0-5753 GCA_047622625.1 Paracoccaceae bacterium
ACCCGCGCCGCCTTCTTCAGCTGGTTGAAAAATCACAACTGCCGTACCGTCGAAATTTCGGGTTTCCGCCAAATATTTAGCCGCACCTAACAACATGGCTGTGTGCCCATCGTGCCCGCAGGCGTGCATTTTACCTTCGATTTTGGATTTGTAATCAAGGCCCGTTGCCTCAAATATTGGCAAGGCGTCCATGTCGGCGCGCAGGCCGATCACCTTTCCAGACGTATTTGTTTTACCTTTGATGACGGCCACAACACCCGTGCGCCCAATGCCGGTTTTAACAGTGTCACACCCAAATTCAGCCAGTTTGTCAGCAACGATGCCCGACGTGCGTTCCGTATCAAACAGCAGCTCGGGGTTTTCATGGAAATCGCGCCGCCATTCAGTAATTTCGGCATGTAGATCAGCAAAGCGATTGATATGTGGCATGGGAAGCGTCCTTTGGGGTTTGTAGGCGGTTGCAGTTGATTTGTTGGCCGAACGAATGTCAATAACTTGACTGGGGCAATGACCTGATGACTGATTTATGTCTTACACCGCGTAAGGTATTTCAGTTTGATCTACGTATCACTATTGCGCCAAGTGTTTAATCAACCGTTCCATAAACGCGCCACCCGCTTCATATTGTGCGACAGTGATGAATTCGTTCGGCTGATGGGCTTGTTCAATTGAACCAGGGCCGCAAACCACCGTGGAATAGGCGCGTTCTTGAAATTGCCCGGCTTCTGTTCCGTAAGAAACCACGTGGGTACCGTTATCGCCCGTTAGCAATCGCGCCAATGTTTCAGCCTCACCGCCATTTTCTGGTTTCAAAGCAGGATTTGCCAGCTTGGGTGTAATCACGATTTTTGCTTCTGGTCGGATTGCCTGAATTTCAGCTTCAACTTCGTCGACAAAACTTTGGTATTTGGCTAACCATTCAAGCGGATCTTGCGATGCTGGGCACCGGATATCAGTAACGAAACTGCAATCTTTAGCCGTAATATTACCGGCTGTGCCGCCGTGGATTACTCCCACATGAAGCGTAGTAAAAGGCGGCGAGAACGCTGCATCAATTTCGTTTGGCGTTGCAATCCGGTTTTCTTCGAACCGCAATCGCAGCCATTCAACCAAGCGTGCCGCAGTCATCACGGCCGACACACCCTCGTGCATTAGGCTGGAATGAATTTCAAACCCATGCACATCAGTACTCATACCGACAGCACCCTTGTGGCCTGTCACGACTTTCATCATCGACGGTTCACCAACAATCACAGCCGCTGCGGCAGGTAGATGTTCGCGCATCGCGTCGATCATAAAGGGCGCACCCAGACAACCAACTTCTTCGTCATAAGACATCGCGATTTGAATTGGTTTTTTCAAACCAGCTTTTAACATTTGTGGCACATAAGCCAACGCAAGCGCATCAAACCCTTTCATGTCGCAAGTGCCCCGGCCAAACAGTTTGCCGTCCCTCTCAACAACTGTGAACGGGTCTGTGTGCCAATCCTGACCTTCAACTGGAACCACATCGGTATGGCCTGACAAAATCACCCCACCTGGCACATTTGGCCCGACCTGAGCGTAGATATTTGCCTTTTCGCCGGTTTGGTCAAAAACACGATATGATTCGATGCCGTGACTGGCCAGGTATTCAGCTATGAAATCTACTATCGGCAAATTACTAACATTAGAAACGCTCGGGAAAGATACCAGTTTTTCCAACATTTCCCTTGGGCTAAGATCCATCGGCATCGTTTTAATCCTTTGTACTTTGTGCCAAAGACTGTTCCCTGAGCTTTGCAACGTCAAGGCAATGACCGCAATTTCTACCTGCCGTTACGGAATTTGTACCAAATGGAAAAAACCATGTTGCTGACTGAGCGGTTTCATGTTTACCTTAACTGTACAAAATGTCGCACCGGAGTTCTGCACGTTCGGTGCCGGAAAAAAAGACAAGACTTGGGAGACTGCCTATGCCCGACGGGGCTGCGCCGATACTTGATGTATCGGATCTTAAAACCGTATTCACAACACGAGGCGGCGAAGTTCACGCAGTGAACTCAGTCAGCTTTGATCTTGCGCCTGGCGAATTATTGGGCGTTGTTGGTGAAAGCGGATCGGGTAAATCGGTGACTATGATGTCATTGATTGGATTGCTCCCCATGCCGCCTGCCGAAATTCGCGGTGGCAGCGTAATGTTTGATGGCGTTGATATCCTTAAGATGGATGCCGATGCTTTGCGCGATGTACGTGGCAGCCGCATTGGCTTTGTCTTTCAAGATCCAATGACTTCACTTAACCCAGTATTTACTGTGGGTTTTCAGTTGATGGAACCACTGCGCACCCATATGGGCATGAACAAAGCCCAAGCCTTGGCGCGCGCCGCCGAATTGTTAGAACTTGTTGGCATTCCTGACGCCCCTGCCCGCCTGCGCGATTATCCGCACCAGTTTTCGGGCGGTATGCGCCAGCGAGTAATGATTGCGATTGCGCTGGCTTGTGATCCCAAAGTTTTGATCGCAGATGAACCGACAACTGCGCTGGACGTTACCATTCAAGCCCAAATTCTAGAGCTTGTGAAAGAGTTGCGCCAAAAACTTGGCATGGCCATCATTTGGATCACTCATGATTTGGGTGTGATCGCGGGCATCGCGGATCGCGTGATGGTGATGTATGGCGAGCAAGTCGTTGAAATGGCGCCTGTGAAAGAATTATTTGCCAACCCGCAACATCCCTATACCCGCGCTTTGTTGGAAACCCTTCCAAGTGTCACGGGTGAACGCACCGAACGACTTAAAACCATTGAGGGTCAACCACCAGCAATTCCGGCCCAGCCAACCAGTTGTTCATTCCGCGAACGCTGCTCTTTTGCCTTTGATCGTTGTGCGCGAGAAAACCCTGCCCTTTATGCGCCTGAAAAGGGCCATGATGTAGCGTGTTTCTGGGATTTCAATACCGGAGGACCGCGGAATGGCTGATGGCGGGCACAACATGGCGGAACCGATCTTACGGGTTCAGGGCCTCAAGATGTATTTCCCGATATTCAAGGGCATTCTGCGTCGCCGCGTTGGCGAAGTTAAAGCCGTTGATGATATTAGTTTTGAGATATTTAAAGGCGAAACACTTGGGTTAGTTGGCGAAAGTGGTTGTGGAAAATCATCGGCAGGCCGCGCAATTTTGCGGCTTTACGACGTGACCGCTGGTACGATCAAACTGAACGGTGTTGAAATCGCCGACATGCAAGGCGACGAGCTGCGCCGCCAACGCCCTGACATGCAGATGATTTTTCAGGATCCGCAAGCCTCGCTTAATCCGCGTATGACAGTTGGCGCGATCATTTCAGAACCATTGCACGAACATCGGTCGCTGAACAAAGGTGAAACCCAAGCACGGGTTTTTGAACTTTTGGATGCTGTTGGCCTAAGCCGTGATTTCATCAATCGCTTCCCGCATGAATTTTCCGGCGGGCAACGCCAACGTATCGGCATCGCGCGTGCCTTGGCGCTGAACCCGAAATTCATCGTATGTGATGAACCGATTGCAGCCCTTGATGTTTCCATTCAGGCGCAAGTTGTTAACTTACTGGAAGACCTACAAGAAAAACTCGGCCTGACGTATTTGTTCATCAGCCACGATCTTTCAATGGTGCGCCACTTAGCAACACGAGTTGCAGTTATGTATCTTGGCAAGATCGTTGAACTGGCCCCGCGCGACCTGCTTTATAGCGACCCGCAACACCCCTATACACAAGCTCTGCTTTCGGCAGTACCCGAGCCCGATCCATCAGCCGAATCCGGACGTGACCGGATTATACTTGAAGGCGACGTACCAAGCCCAGCGAACCCACCTAAGGGGTGCAACTTTTGCACACGCTGCCCGCAGGTTATGGATATCTGCAAAGAGATAGTTCCAGAATTTAAACCCTTAGCAGATGGCCGCCATGTGGCATGTCACCTGATGAAATAATACCAGAATGCAGGATCAACCTGCACGTTTTGAGGAATATCGAGCTCATCAACTAGGAGAAGACCAAATGAAAATGAAGATGAAAACAATCTTAATGGGGGCCGCCACAGCGATGGCGCTTGCCCCAATGGCAGCGCAAGCTGGCCGAGGAGATGATGGCAATCTAAACATCATCTACTGGCAAGCCGTGTCCATTTTGAACCCGTTCCTTTCGGGCGGCACAAAAGACATTCACGCCTCGGCTTTGATTATCGAACCTTTGGCGCGCTATGACGAAAACGGTGCGATGGTGCCTTGGCTGGTGGATGCAATTCCAACAGTTGCCAATGGCGGCATTTCCGAAGACCTGACATCGATCACTTGGAAAATCACACCAGGTATCAAATGGTCCGACGGCACAGCCTTTACAGCGCATGACGCTGTGTTCACGGCTGGCTATTGCATGGCACCAGACGGTGGTTGCGCACAATTGGCGCAATTTTCGGATGTGACAAATGTTGAAGCATTGGACGATCTGACGGTTAAAGTCACTTTCGGCAAACCAAAGCCTTTCCCATATGGCCCATTTGTTGGCGGTCAAAGCCCGATCATTCAAGCAGCACAGTTTGCTGATTGTGTGGGTGCAAGTGCGCCTGAATGTACTGATGCGAACTTCGGTCCTGTTGGCACCGGTCCTTTCACAGTGAAAGAGTTTCGCGCCAATGACGTTGTGACAATGGTTGCGAACGAACATTACCGCGATGCGAATTTGCCGCATTTTGCTAGCCTGACCTTTAAAGGTGGCGGCGACGCAGCAGCAGCAGCACGTTCGGTTCTGGAAACAGGCGAGTTTGATTACGCTTGGAACCTGCAGATCGATCCCGCAATTTTGGCGCAAATGGCGTCAGCTGGTAATGGTACCGTTGTGTCGGCGTTTGGTACGTCCGTGGAACGCATCATGGTCAATTTGACCAATCCTGATGCTGCCCTTGGTGACAAGCGTTCAACTGTTGAAGGCGGTCCACACCCGTTCCTAACAGATGGCAAAGTTCGTGAAGCCCTAAGTCTTGCAATTGATCGCAATACTTTGGCCGAAGTTGGTTATGGTGAAGCTGGTAAAGCAACATGTAACGTGTTGCCCGCACCTGCGATCTATAATTCAACAGCGAATGACTCATGTCTGGTTCAAGATATGGCCAAAGCAAATGCCATTTTGGATGATGCTGGTTGGGCCAAAGGCTCGGATGGTATTCGTGCTAAAGACGATGTTCGTCTGTCGATCTTGTACCAAACTTCAACAAACGCTGTTCGTCAGGACACTCAAGCGTTGGTTAAGCAGTGGTGGTCTGAAATCGGTGTAGAAACAGAACTGAAAAACATCTCGGCTTCTGTATTCTTTGGTGGTGACCAGTCATCCCCTGACACGTATCAGAAACTGTTCGCTGACATTGAAATGTATACCAACAATTTCAATGGTACCGATCCAGAGGCCTATATGGGCGGTTGGGTTTGTTCAGAAATCCCAAATCCGAGCAACAACTGGTTGGGCAACAACATGCCTCGCTATTGCAACGCTGAATATGATGCGTTGAGTGCGGAAATGGGCGGCACGTCTGATCTAAATGAACGTGCGCGGCTTGCAAAAGCCATGAACGATCTGCTGATGCGTGACGGCGCGATGATCCCATTGGTTCACCGTGGCTCTGTTTCTGCGCATGCCAATACACTTGCTGGCGTTCGTATGAACGTTTGGGACAGTGAAACTTGGAATGCTGCTGAATGGTCGCGTTCTAACTAAGGCTTAATATTCGCGGCCCCGCCCTGTG
>JBLHMX010000180.1:0-5749 GCA_047622625.1 Paracoccaceae bacterium
TAAATGCCGGGGCAAAGAATATCAGCAACAGCCCTTCGGTCGACTTTCCTGACTGCCGCAAAAACACGATCCCACTAGCCAAACAAAGGTTGGCACCTACGTAGGGCGCGCCAATCAATAATTGCGGCAGAAAAGCCCCGGGATGCGCGCGAATGCCCGAGCCGCTGATGGCGCGAAGATCACCAAGATAAGCCATCCAAAAATCAAGGCCAGCAATTAATGTAACGATAACCACGACTGTCAGCCCTGCGATTAGACCAAAAAGCAATGCTCTGAACTGTTGACGCAGAACCAGTGCCAACAAAATTCCGGGCAGGAAAGCCACGAAAAAAGTGATCTTGCTAAGGGCAAGAAAAGCAAGGCCAAGGCCAAGAACCAACCCATCCGCGCTTTGGGAATGTCTTGCAGCTGGTAGCACTGCAAGCGTTACAAGCAAGAAGGCCACCGCCCAGGTCCACCTGTTGTAGTACATTGAAATTGATGCATAAACTGCGTCTCCACCATAAACCAGCGACGTTATCATCACGATCAAAAAACCCGCAAAGAAATAGCCAAGCGCAGCCGAAAGCCGTGAAAAGGCCACCCACCAAATCGCGGGCAACATCAGCCCAGCGACCAAAACCATGCCACCCATCATCGCATGACCCGCACCAGCCCCAAGAGACAACAGCCATGAAATTGGAGCGAAGGCCAGAATGCCAATCGGCGTCATGAAATCCAGATGCGGCCACTGCCCGTCGGCCATACGTTGGGCTATTTGCATTAGATGCAGCGCATCGCCTTCATGTTGATCGATTAACAGGTTGCTTTGGCCAAGCAACAGCCCCGCTTGCGCAGCCAAAAAAACCACTAGAAAAATTGCTAAGTTTCTTGCCGATGGTCCGTTCATTCTGACACCTGTTGATGTTTTTGTAACTTTACAACGCTTAATATCAGGATGCAAAACCCTCTTTAGTTTTTCTTGTCGAAACGACACAAAACAGCGAATATTCCGTCAACAATAATAACAAAACATGAGGCCGCATATGAACATGCAGGCAATCGACGTTAAGGCACCGCCACAGCCAAACTCGCTTGACGACACGGGACTTACGCGCGTGATGCTGCGCGATATTTTCCTAAAGACGGTGTTTCGTCGCCATCTGGCCACGGCCAGTGCAATTGCTTCGGCGATTTGCCTGCCGATTGGATTGACGCAAGATCTGATCGAAATGGTTCGCGAACAAAAACTGCTTGAAGCTATGGGCAATCGGGATGCGGAAGGCGCAAGCGAAATGTCGTACGAGTTGTCCGACGCTGGCAAATCACGCGCGCTTGATGCGTTGCAGCAATCCGAATATTATGGTGCGATGCCAATCCCACTTGAGATCTACAAGGCCCAAACACTGCGCCAAGCCGTTAAAGACATCACAATTTCAAAGCAAAAACTGACCACGGCCATGAGCCACCTTGTTCTGCCGGATGGCTTGCTGGACGAACTTGGCCCCGCCATTAATTCAGGCAAATCCATTTTGATGTACGGCCCGGCAGGCAACGGTAAATCATCAATTTCAAACGGTATCCGAGACGCGCTAGGCGACAACATCTATGTACCACTGGCCATTGAATATATGGGTCAGGTAATCACCGTTTATGATCCGATTGTGCATCAATTGGCGAGCAAAGATGTCGAAGATGTAAGCTCGTTGCGCCGATCGTCCAACCGGTATGACAATCGCTATGTTTTATGCCGCCGGCCAACCGTTATCACAGGTGGCGAGCTGACGCTGGATATGCTTGATCTAAAATACAACCCAGTTTCAAGGACTTATCAGGCTTCACTGCAATTGAAATCAACCGGCGGCGTCTTCATCGTTGACGATTTGGGACGGCAAGCCGAACCTCCACAAGCCCTGATTAACCGCTGGATCGTGCCGATGGAAAGCGGATTTGATATTCTTGCCCTGCAATCCGGTGAAAAGTTTATCGTGCCGTTCGATACTTTGGTGATCTTTTCGACCAACTTTTTGCCCAGCGAAATGTTTGACGATGCTGCTTTACGCAGGATCGCCTATAAGGTTAAAATTGACGGGCCAAACCAAGAAGAATTTCTGAAAATCTTCATGATGGTTTGTCGGGCCAAGAAAGTGCCGTTGGATGAACAATCCGTCGTTCACATGTTGAAGAACCGCTATCCGGAAGTGAAAAATGTCTTTGCCAATTTTCACAGTCCGTTCCTTGTGGACCAGATCTTGTCAATCTGTGAATACGAGGGTATTTCACCACAAATGACACCAAAATTGATTGATCGGGCGTGGGCTAATCTGTTTGTCGATGAAAGCTAGTTTCGCCAATAATTAATTGGCCCCAACAACCGCGCTTTGATACCGTGAACGAATGCAGGGATTACCGGAAAAATTTCAAAACTGGTTTACTGAAAAAGGCTGGTCGCCGCATTCGCATCAGCTTGACTTGTTGCAAGCCGCATCAAATAAATCATCACTTTTGATCGCACCCACGGGGGGTGGCAAAACACTTGCGGGGTTTCTGCCGTCTCTTGTCGAACTAGCAGAAGGTGGCAAAGGTTTGCACACCCTTTATGTATCGCCGCTGAAGGCGTTGGCTGCAGACATCAAAAGAAATCTTGCGACGCCAATTGCCGAAATGAACCTGCCAATCCGGGTTGAAGATCGTACAGGTGATACGTCGTATTCCAAACGCCAAAGGCAACGCGCCGACCCTCCGAACATCTTGCTAACCACACCCGAAAGCCTTGCCTTGTTACTGTCTTATGTAGATGCGCCCAGGATCTTCGGGCAATTACAACGGGTTATCGTTGATGAAATTCATGCCCTCGCGGAAAGTAAACGCGGGGATCAGATGATGCTTGCGTTAGCGCGACTTGAAACATTGGCGCCAAGATTGCGCCGTGTTGGGCTGTCAGCCACAGTTGAAGATCCGGCAGCATTGGCAGATTTTTCCGCGGCAGGCGATGAACCAACCGGAATTTTGATGGCGGATCCGGGTCCTGATCCCGATGTCACAATGTTGGAAACCAAGGCGGTTCCGCCGTGGAACGGGGCCGGTGCGCGTTATGCAATTGCCGAGGTTCTGGCTGAAGTCAAAAAGGCCAAAACCACCCTGATTTTCATCAACACGCGCGCCCAAGCCGAGCTGTTTTTTCGCGCCCTTTGGCTTGAAAACGACGACGCCCTACCGATTGGGTTGCACCACGGTTCGTTGTCGCGCGAGGCGCGGGACAAGGTTGAAACGGCAATGCTTGCAGGAAAATTGCGCGCGATCGTCTGTACTGGCACGCTTGATCTTGGCATTGATTGGGGCAACGTTGATTTGGTGATCCAGATCGGTGCGCCGAAAAACATCAAGCGTCTGGTGCAAAGAATTGGTCGGGCAAACCACCAATACAATGCCCCGTCACGGGCCATTCTGGTGCCAGCAAACCGATTTGAAGTTGTCGAATGCCGTGCAGCAATTGAAGCCGTTTACGCCCACGAACTAGACGGCGAGCCACGTGGGCGCGGGCCGCTTGATATCTTGTGCCAGCATATATTAATTGCGGCGTGTTCCGGAACATTTCAACCAACCGAACTCTACAATGAAATGCGCGATGCCGGACCCTACCATGATCTCACGCGGGCAGAATTTGACGACTGCTTGGATTTCTGCGCAACGGGCGGCTATGGGTTGCGCGCTTATGATAAGTGGCGGCGATTGATTGAACATTCTGACGGCAGTTATGGGCTTCGTGACCCGCGATCTTGCCGCCAAATCCGCATGAATCTTGGCACGATAGTCGATACCGAAACCCTTGCGGTACGTCTGAAAAACCGCCGGGGTGGCAAGCCCCTTGGTGAGGTGGAAGAGGCCTTTGCCGCAACCCTAAGCGTGGGCGATACCTTTCTGATCGGCGGTGAAGTGGTCCGGTATGAAAACATCCACGAACTGACGGTTCAAGTTACCCGAGAGGCCACGAAAAAACCACGGATCGCAGTGTTTTCGGGCACGAAGTTTGCGACTTCAACAGTGTTGTCACACCGAGTTTTAGCGATGCTGCAGGAGGGGGAATGGCCTGATTTACCTGCACATACGGCTGATTGGTTGACCTTGCAAAAGCGGGTTTCCCATTTGCCGCATCCAGACAGATTGCTGGTCGAAAGTTTTGCGATTGATGGGCGAGAATTTACCTGCTTTTATGGCTTCGCGGGCCGCAATGCCTTGCAAACACTTGGCTTATTGCTAACTCGGCGCATGGAAAACGCAGGTCTTCACCCACTTGGTTTCGTTTCAACCGACTATGCTTTGTTAATCTGGGGGTTGGAAAAAATCACTGATCCCGGGGCGCTATTGCTGCGAGATGGCATGCGTGAAGGGTTAGACAAATGGCTGGCAGAAAACGCAGTGATGAAACGCAGTTTTCGCATTGTCGCGACGGTTGCCGGGCTGATCGAAAAAAACTTACCCGGCAAACGAAAATCCGGCAGACAAGCGACGTTTTCGTCGGATATTTTGTATGATACCTTGCTGAAATACGACCCGGATCATTTGCTGATGCGGCTTACGCGGCTTGAAGCGATGCGAGGATTGGTGGATTTTGCCCGGATCGAAGAAATGGTGGATAGGATCAACGGCAACATCGACCACGTCACCTGCGCAACCGTGACCCCGTTGGCAGCCCCACTTTTGCTTGAAGTTGGTAAAATCCCGATCAGGGGTGCGGCCGAAGAACATTTGTTAGCGCAAGCCGCAGAACAAATGATGGCCGAAGCTGGCTTGCTTAACTGATAATTAGTGCGGCCAGATAATACCGCATTTTGGCAAAATACCTGCCGCAATCTGGAACTAATTGATCTTGCATCTGCTGCCAAAAAGGTTGTTTCTTGTCCCATGCGTACCCACGAATTCACGTTGAATGAAGCCCGTTTAACCGCCCTGCCCAGTGGGGCATTATGGTGGGCGGAACGTGGGTTGTTATGTGTGTCTGACTTGCATTTCGGTAAATCAGGTCGAATTGCGCGCCGAAACGGTAGCTTGTTGCCGCCTTATGAAAATGCCGACACATTGGCGCGGCTTGAACAAGATATTCTTACCCGGAATCCACAGACCATTATTTGCCTTGGAGATAGTTTTGATGATTTGGCTGCTTTTGAAGAAATGGATGAAGGCGACCATTTCTGGCTGACTTGTCTAATTGCGGGTCGCAAATGGATCTGGATTGAAGGCAATCACGACCCGGGCCCAGTTGATATTGGTGGCACACATCTTGTCAGTCATTCCGAAGGAGGGCTGACGTTTCGCCACATCGCTGACCCGGATAAATCTTTTGAAATCTCGGGCCACTTCCATCCGAAAGGCCGGATCAATGCCAAAGGCCGCAGCGTTTCACGGCCTTGTTTCTTGGTCGACGAGCACCGTGCAATCATGCCGGCATATGGCAGTTATACTGGCGGGCTGCGATCAGACAATGAAGTGCTGTGTGAATTAATGGCCATTGATGCGATCGCAATACTTACCGGAAAATCCGCCCAGCCTATACCAATGCCACGCAAGCTTTAAAGCAAGCCCGCGTCTTTGATAGCCGTCCGGAATGACCTGCTGACCGGAACTTGGCTGCCATCTTTCATCAGTACTTTTAGACTGGTGCCAGACTTTTCGACCCGATCAATAGCCGCCAATGCGACCCAATGAGAGTTATGCCCAAAAGTTGGTGACGGTGTGATTAGGCGGCGCTTTGAAGTTGCTTGATCCCGTC
>JBLHMX010000181.1:0-5745 GCA_047622625.1 Paracoccaceae bacterium
GAAGGGTATCGATATCGTAGTTCACGGAAATATCGGACATATGTCTGCCTTTATGGCGCAATCGGGCAGTCTGGTTGTTTGCGGTGATGCTGGAGACGCGCTTGGCGACAGTTGTTACGAAGCGCATTTGTTTGTTCGCGGTTCTGTCAAAAGTTTAGGTGCGGATTGCGAGAAAAAGGAAATGCGCGCGGAGCATTTAGAAAATCTGAAAGACCTGTTGCACAGGGCTGGCGTCGACGCAAAACCGGAAGAATTTACCCGCTACGGCTCGGCTCGTAACTTATACAACTTCGATGTTGATAACGCTGGCGCGTATTAAGGATCATGACCATGAACGATCAAAATGAAAACGGTATCCCCTTCACAACGCCGCGCCAATCGGCGACATTTACCAACGAAGTAAACAGCGAAATTCGCCGAGCTGCGGCCACCGGAATTTACGATATCCGTGGTGGCGGTGCAAAACGCAAGGTTCCGAACTTTGACGACTTGCTGTTTATGGGCGCGTCAATCTCGCGCTATCCATTGGAAGGCTATCGCGAAAAATGCGACACCAAAGTCACGCTTGGTACGCGCTATGCGGAAAACCCAGTTGAGTTGGACATCCCAATCACTATCGCAGGCATGAGTTTTGGCGCGTTGTCAGGCCCCGCGAAAGAAGCTTTGGGCCGCGGGGCAAATGCCGCAGGAACTTCCACGACCACAGGCGACGGTGGCATGACGCCGGAAGAACGCGTGCATTCGGCCAAGTTGGTCTATCAGTATTTGCCGTCCCGCTATGGGATGAACCCGGATGATTTGCGAAAAGCCGACGCGATCGAAGTCGTGGTCGGACAAGGCGCGAAACCCGGTGGCGGTGGCATGTTATTGGGCCAAAAAATCAGCGACCGCGTTGCCGAAATGCGCAACCTGCCAAAGGGCATCGACCAGCGGTCGGCCTGTCGGCATCCTGATTGGACCGGGCCGGATGATCTCGAAATTAAAATCCTGGAACTGCGAGAAATCACAAACTGGAAAGTCCCGATCTATATTAAAGTCGCTGGTGCGCGGCCCTATTATGACACGACTTTGGCTGTAAAAGCTGGTGCTGACGTTGTGGTTTTGGATGGTATGCAAGGGGGAACAGCCGCCACGCAAGACGTCTTTATCGAACATGTGGGACAACCAACGCTTGCGATTATTCGACCCGCAGTTCAGGCGCTTCAAGACTTAGGTATGCACCGAAAAGTCCAGCTGGTTATTTCGGGCGGTATCCGATCTGGTGCGGATGTAGCCAAGGCGATGGCGCTTGGCGCGGACGCCGTGGCAATCGGAACTGCGGCTTTGATTGCGCTTGGCGACAACGATCCGAAATGGGAAAGCGAATATCAAAAACTGGGCTCGACCACAGGCGCTTATGACGACTGGCACGAAGGTCGCGACCCTGCGGGGATCACCACGCAAGATCCGAAACTAATGGCGAGGTTTGATCCAGTCGAAGGCGGCCGACGTTTAAGCAATTATCTTAAAGTTATGACGCTTGAGGCCCAGACCATTGCCCGGGCTTGCGGCAAAAACCATATGCACAATCTTGAACCAGAAGACTTGGTTGCCCTAACAATGGAAGCCGCCGCAATGGCGCAGGTTCCGTTGGCGGGGACCAATTGGTATCCCGGTAAACCGGGGTTCTAAATTGATTTATCCACGATTGGCTTTAGACTGAAAAGACACGGGAAAAGGGAAAAGACATGACAATTGATCTGGAAGCATACGGCAAGAAAAACGGGATCAAATATTTTATGATCACGTTTACTGACATGTTCGGCGGGCAACGTGCGAAACTGGTGCCGACCCAAGCAATTGCCGACATGCAAGAAAATGGCGCAGGCTTCGCAGGTTTTGCAACCAATCTCGATCTAACGCCCGCCCACCCTGACATGCTGGCCATTCCTGATCCGTCGTCAGTCATCCAATTGCCGTGGAAACCAGAAGTTGCGTGGCTGGCGGGTGATTGCATGATGGAAGGCGAACCCGTTGCTCATGCACCCCGTAACATTCTGAACCGACTGGTGGCTGAAGCCGCCGATGAAGGTATGCACGTGAAGACTGGCATCGAGGCCGAATTTTTCCTGATGACGCCTGAAGGCGACAAAATATCGGATGAATATGATACGGCTGCGAAGCCTTGTTATGACCAACAGGCCGTAATGCGGCGCTATGACGTGATTGCCGAAATTTGCGATTATATGCTTCAACTTGGCTGGGGCCCCTATCAAAACGACCACGAAGACGCCAACGGCCAGTTTGAGATGAACTTTGAATTCGATGATGCCCTGCGAACAGCCGACAAACATTCATTTTTCAAATTCATGACAAAGTCAGTCGCCGAAAAACACGGGCTGCGCGCGACATTCATGCCCAAACCAGTTCCTGGTCTTACTGGCAATGGCTGTCACGCCCATATCTCAGTCTGGGACGCACCAGGTGCTGCTGCCAAAACCAATGTTTTTGCTACGGACAAAGGCACGGGCCAAACTGGCGAGCTTGGCCTGTCAGAGCGCGGCAGCCATTTCCTTGGCGGTATTATGAAACACGCCAGCGGCTTGGTCGCGATCACCAACCCGACCGTCAACAGTTATAAGCGGATCAACGCGCCCCGCACCAATTCGGGTGCAACTTGGGCGCCAAATTCGATCACGTGGACAGGCAACAACCGCACCCATATGGTTCGGGTACCAGGCCCCGGCCGGTTCGAACTGCGTTTGCCTGACGGGGCAGTAAACCCCTATCTGTTACAAGCGGTCATCATTGCTGCTGGTCTGAATGGTGTCCGGTCTAAGGCCGATCCCGGGAAACGGTGGGATATCGATATGTACGCTGAGGGCCACAAAGTTAAAGGGGCCGCAAAATTACCGTTGAACCTGTTAGATGCTTTGCGCGAGTTTGAAAAAGACACCTCGCTTAAGGCCGCATTGGGCGATGAATTCGCAACCGCGTTTCTCAAGTTTAAGATGGAGGAATGGAACGATTATATGCGCCATTTCACTGATTGGGAACGCACGAATACCCTGGATATTTAGCGACTGGGAACCAGGGATCAAGGCCTTGTTTCTTACAGTGAGGTCAAGTCAGCATTTGTATTACTGATTGCCGATTGCCTTTTCTGTCGATAGCATCGGGCGTATCAAAATTCGATTAGGTTAGCGCAAATGTATAAAATGTACCGCAATATATTATTGACAGCGGCTGGGTTGCTGCTTGGTCTCGCAAGCTCTATTAGCGCGCATATTCTTGATTGCGAAATAGTGGACTATAGCGAATTTCCATATACCCGCACCACGCTTGAGATGCTTTTACCTGTCGAACAGAGCCACAAATTCACCGGACAAGAGGTCCGCTGGAACGGTGTTGTTGGTGCTGTCACGCAAGATGATGCCGGGCGGTTGAAATGGAAATACTCTGCGCTTGTTCAGCGAAACAGTGGTATGACAGCCACGATCAGTTTTACGCTGATCCGGGTTTCCGGAGTGCTGATCATCCGCGTCGAGCCAGGCGGGAAAACCCAACGCACCAACAGTGTGGACGCTAAAGATTTTCAATTTGCGGTCAGAGTTGATGATTTAGACGACGTAAATATTGTATCCGTCGATCGGGTTACTGGCCGTTGTTCGTAGCGCAGTTGAAAAGCGCTTTGGGGGTAACATTGAAGCGCCGGTGCCTTTTATGGTGTTCCTAACTACCCATCTATACCCAACATCCTCGTTTCCATTGCCCGGGATCGGCGCCAATGGCTCTAAGTTGCTCTATTTGATAACAGCGTGTTTCTGTTTTATCGTAGCTTCACGGTGAAGTTGATCATGCCCCTTGCGTTTGAATGCCGGACTTTTTCGTTCAGGAAAGGGATTTCATGCGGATACTCAACCTCATCGAACTTTCACCTTTGTGAAGCGAGCACTAGAGAAAACCGCTAATTACTAGTAATTTCAAGAAGCCAATTGGTGCCAGGAGAAGACCCAATTTATGCTTCTAACTTATTGTTATGCAAGAAAATACCCCAGTGTGGTTTTGTCATGTACCCCAAATTGTACCCCAAAATTACACCCTATACGGAGGTTTTATTCCCCAGTATAGCTCTATAGCTGTGTATGATTAGCTATGATCATCCGCTAGATCACAATTTTTGGAGATATATCATTACTCTTGGGTCATATGCCAGTTCAATTATTCACTCCGCAAGCCCCGTTTCGAATTACAATAATGTAATTGTCTCCAAACAATTGAAGCGCTGATGCAATCGCGATGTCTGGGTATTGTCGTAGCCCTGAGCATCGCGATGCTCTTCATTTATGGATATGCAGTCAGCGAGGTTGCTGAGCGGCTTGGGATCAGCACGAAGACGCTTTACACATGGAAAGTGCGGTTATCCCAACCAGCCAAAGATGTCAGGATTGATACGGGGCAAAGCCGTGAGATACGGCGATTAAAGGCAGAGCTGACAAGGGTCACAGAGGAGCGTGACATCCTAAAAAAGGCCACGGTGCGTTGATTGGCAGGGGAATGCGAAGCAATCTCCGAGAGATTACTTCGCGAGGGATGCAAAGTGAGGTATGCCTTTGTTGTCGAGCATCGCCCTGTATTTTCGGTTCGCGCGATGTGCCGATTTCTGCGCATTCACCCCAGTGGATTTTACGCATGGCTGAAGAGCCCTCTTTGCAAAAGGGCCGTCGAGGACGCGCACCAGACGGAATTGATCAAAGAGGCATGGAAGGACAGCGGCAAAGTTTACGGGTATCCATCGGCCGGTAGGTGATTGTTTCACAATCACCGTTAGGCGCAAACTGCACGACGATCTGTGCCCCTCTCGTGTATTGCACGCGCAATACCCTGCCAGGCAACGGATCAAGGCGAGACTTGCTGTCCCAACCGTGTGGCGCGGCTGGCACAACTAGCCGGTATCAAAGCTCAGATCGGCTATAAACGCCGCCCTGGCAAGTATGGTGGCAAGCCGTCGGTGGTGGTTGATAATACTTTAGACCGTCAGTTCGATGTTGCCACGCCCGACCAGTTCTGGGTCACGGATATCACTTACATCAGAACCTACGAGGGGTTTTCGTATTTGGCGGTAATAATTGATCTGTACTCCCGCAGAGTTGTCGGCCTCTCATGGTTTGCACGGGCAAACCACTGTCAGCTAATAGTTGGGCAATGCAATCACGCCAACCGACCGATCTAGTATTACAGGCTTTAATGATGGCTGTGTGGCGGCGTAAACCAACCAGCAATGTCCTGATACATTCAGATCAGGGGTCACAGTTTACCAGCACAGAATGGGCATCATTTCTAAAGCATCATCATCTGGAACACAGTATGAGCCGTCGCGGAAATTTCCACGACAACGCCGTTGCCGAAAGCTTCTTCAACCTGTTGAAACGGGAGCGCATTCGGCGGCGAACATACAAAACCAGAGAAGATGCAAGGCGCGATGTGTTCGACTATATCGAAATGTTCTACAATCCGAAACGCAAACACGCTCGGAACGGGATGCTGTCGCCCGTCGAGTTCGAAAGACAACAAAAGTGGAAACAACAAGGCGTCTAGGAAACTAGGGGCTATTCAGGGTGAGGATGAAGTAATGGACTGGCTTCAAGATCGTAAGCGTTTGGTGAACCCGCTCTGACGAGAGCGTGAAGGTTCGGCTAAGTGTCCACCATCGATAGTGGACACTTAGGGGCACTCTATGAGTACGGGAAAGAAGCGTTTTTGGTC
>JBLHMX010000182.1:0-5720 GCA_047622625.1 Paracoccaceae bacterium
AAAGCTCAAGGCGGTCTGCAACGGTGAGAAAATTAGGGCGGATCATAAAGACACTTGAATCTCATTCACTCAGTCCGTCAATGCAAAAGTCGGGTGTTCAAAGACTCCGAGTATAATTTTAACCAGCAAGAATTTCTTAACAAGAAAAATCAACGACGAATCTCATGCTGTCCATAAGCTTTTATCACTTGGATCAAGCCGGTGTGCCCTGAACCCCGATAAAGTCGAAGCATCCTGTGTGCCTGTCACTACTTATGAAAAATTAGGCTGCGACCGAATTGTCAAAGAACGCAACGAAGTAGTTCGGCAGGTGAATGCTGCAAGCGGTGCGCAAAAAGAAAAATCAGACAATATGCAATGGCGGTCGGCCTGGCTCTTGTGTTGTTCTGGCCCGCTGCATTTTTTGTCGGCTCAAAGAGTGATGGAGCTGCGAAACTATCCAGTTTGAAAGGGCACTATGATGCCTTGACGCAAGTTGGCATTAGCAAAAGATGTTTTCCCGCAGCGGAAGCCTAATCGCCTATCAGCGTTAGAAATTGGCCAATAAAAAACGGCAGCGCGAGGGAGGGTCGCGCTGCCGTTTTTGTCTGCGAAACACCGGAGGGAGGGCCGGGTTCCAGCAAAGGACGTGTGTCGGTTTTACCGAGTAGTTGTTGGTTGCGTTTATCGACGCTTCAAGCGCCACGCGGTTGATTTCTGAGCGCGTTATGCCCAAGTCGGACAACATCGCATCACTCAATGAAAGCAGTTCGCGGCGTGTCTGGTGAAATGCCCGGCGCCTTACGGCGGCTTCGCTTAAGATTTGCATCTTTTCACGAACAAAATTGACGATGGAAAAGTTTGAATGTGCGGATGGAGCTGCGTATGCCATTGGTTTGTACCTAAGATATGTTCAGATTGCTTGTGAACGGTACCTAGTCTTTCTGCGCTGCAGCACAATGCAGATTATGGGCAAAACCGTTATGCGTTAACTGCATGGCTCGCGGGCAAAGCTAGTCGACATCAACAGGGCAGGCTGCCCGATCAGCGATCTCTGCGTCTAGGTTCATGGCATTTGGGCAAAACGCCTGAAGTCCATTGATACGGAAATCGCCGATTGCCTTTTGGCCCTCTTGCGAGATCAGCCAATCCGAGAATTGTTGCGCCAATTTGATTTTGACATGTGGATGCCGTTCAGGGTTGACCAGAATAAAACCGTATGGATTGAACATCGCCTTGTCACCGCTCATCAGCAGCTCAAGCCCGGCTTTGTTGCCAAACGTTATCCAAGTGCCGCGATCCGTTAACGAATATGTGTTTTTGGCAGCTGCAAGGTTCAGTGTCGCCCCCATGCCGGACCCGGTTTCCAAATACCAAGTGCCCGAAGGTGTTACCTGTGCGGCGGCCCATAACTCCTGTTCCTTTTTGTGGGTGCCGCTGTCATCTCCGCGTGATGCAAAAGGCGCAGCGACCGCTGAAATCGCCTCTAACGCGGCGGTTGCCCTTGGTGTACCACGAATTTGCGCTGGATCATCGTGCGGCCCAACCAAAACAAAATCGTTGTACATAATATCACGCCTCTGCACGCCAAATCCGTCGGCAACAAAAACGTCTTCCGAAATGCGGTGATGCACTAGAATTGCATCCGCATCGCCGTTACGCGCAATCCGTAATGCTTGTCCTGTGCCGACAGCTACAACCCGCACTTCAACACCGGTTTTGGCAGTAAATATTGGCAGGATGGCGTCGAACAGTCCCGAATTCTGGGTCGACGTGGTCGATGCAAGTATGAAAAACTTATCGGTCGCAAAGGCGGGTAGGGCAGCCAAGCAAAACACCAACGTTTTGAGCGAGATCCTCACAGATCGCCCCTTAGAAATCGCTGGGCGGCTTCGGTTTGGGCACTGGCAAAAAACGCACGCGCCTCGGCTTGCTCGACCAATTCACCGCCGTCAAAGAATAGAACGTCGTCCGCAAGACGCCGCGCTTGCGCAATGTCATGGGTCGACATTAAAATCTTGGTGCCCTTTTGGGATATCCGACGTAGAATATCTTCCAGCCCAGCAGTTGATGCGGGATCAAGGTTTGCCGCAGGTTCATCCAACAGCAGGGTTTCCGGGTCGGTAACGATGGCACGGGCCAATGCAAGGCGTTTGCGTTCACCGCCAGAAAGAGCGGCAGCAGGTTTGCGCGGGTCAGCGTTTAATCGTGCACCTTGCAGGGCTTTGGCCACACGTTCGGCTTGTTCGGCCCGCTTAACGCCGCGTGCAACAAGTGGCAGCGCGATGTTCCCCGCAACAGATCGGCGTAAAACAGGTGTTGTCTGAAAGACAAACCCTCGGCTGGCACGTGTCGTACGTGCGGGCTTTCCGTTCCATTCAATCTGACCCTGAACACCTTCCAAAAGACCATGAGCCGCAGAAAGAAACAGGCTTTTGCCCGCGCCATTCGGTCCCATAATCACTGTAATGCCGGGGCTGTTAAGCCTAAGATCGATCGGCCCAAGGATCAGTTCGCCGTTACTTTGAATTATTACGTCGGTGAACTTCAGGTCAGGCGCGCTCATCGGACTACCTCGTAACGCCGACCAAAGCGGGCGATGCCGTGGATCAAGGCATTTACGGATATTGCGATGACCAACAAGATGACGCCTAACGCCAATGCCAGCTCCAGGTTGCCCTTTGATGTTTCCAACGCGATTGTCGTGGTCATCACTCGCGTCAACCCACTGATGTTGCCACCAACGATAAGCACTGCGCCAACCTCGGCCAAAGCCCTGCCGAAACCGGCCAGAATTGCTGTCATCACGCCGTATCGCGCATCCCAAACTAAGGTCGTCAACTTTAAACGGGGTCCGGCGTCTACTGACAATAGCAACGCATCATAATCGCGGCGCAAGGGCAGCACTGCTTCGCGGGTAAGTGCCAGAATGATTGGGGTGATTAAAATAGTTTGGGCGATGATCATTGCGCCGGGCGTAAATAACAGCCCAAGGTTGCCCAAAGGGCCGGCCCTAGACAAAAGTAAATAAACGGACAGACCCACAACAACAGGCGGCAAAGCCATCAACGAGGTGGACAAAACCACCAAAACGCCGCGCATTGGGAACGACCAAATCGCCAGTGCAGCACCTAATGGTATTCCGATCACCGCGGCCAGAAAACTGGCAGTTAAGCTGACATAAAGCGACAAGCCGACGATCTGCATTAAGCCAGGATCGCGAGAGGCCACTAATTGCCAGGCTTGAAGGATGGTTTCCATTTGACGCAGTCGGTTCCGCTGATTGTTTCGAGCAGGCCTTGCCCTTTGGGTCGATTTACCCAATGTAACGCACTTGGACAATCGCTATGAACGGGAATGCGCAGAATGGCCAATAAAAATGGCGTCACAAACGAACAAATTCTTGAATCCCTTAGCCGAATTACTTTGCCAGACGGTGGTAATTTGGTGTCACGCGACATGGTTCGGGCGTTAAATATCGAAGGCAAAGCCGTGCGGTTTGTGCTGGAAGTTCCTGCTGACAAAGGGCCGGCGATGGAACCCGTGCGCGCGGCAGCCGAAAAGATGGTGGCCGGGCTTGCAGGCGTGAGTTCTGCCTCGGTCATTTTGACGGCACATGTGGCCGACCCAAAATCGGCGCCGACGCCACCAAATTTAAAAATCGGTGGCCATCCGAAACCGCAAAAAGGCCCAGAGCCCGTGGCGGGTGTAGATCGAATTCTTGCGATTGCTTCGGGTAAAGGTGGCGTTGGCAAGTCAACCGTGTCCAGCAATCTGGCTGTGGCACTGGCCCGTCAAGGTCGACGCGTTGGTTTGCTAGATGCCGATATCTACGGCCCAAGTCAGCATCGTATGATGGGGCTGAACGAACGCCCAGCCTCGCCTGATGGCAAAGAGATTATTCCCTTGGTCAATCACGGGGTCACGTTCATTTCTATGGGTTTGATGTTGAAAGAAGATGAAGCCGTGATTTGGCGGGGTCCAATGTTGATGGGCGCTTTGCAACAATTGTTGGGGCAAGTCCGTTGGGGCAATCTGGACGTATTGATTGTTGATTTGCCACCTGGCACGGGCGATGTTCAGTTGTCGTTGGCACAGAAAACCAACGTAGACGGTGCGATCATCGTTTCCACACCGCAAGACATCGCATTGCTGGATGCTCGTAAAGCCGTCAACATGTTTAAGAAAACCGGTATTCCGGTTCTTGGCATGATCGAAAATATGTCGATGTATGTCTGCCCAAAATGCGGCAACGAGGATCATTTATTTGGCCACGGCGGTGCCAAGGCCGAGGCGGCCAAACTGGATATGACATTTTATGGTGAAATCCCGCTAGACATCTCGGTGCGGCTTGGTGGCGATGAAGGCCAACCCATTGCCTTGGGCGAAGGTCCGATTGCCGGAGCCTATCATGCAATCGCGAAACAATTGATTGAAGAAGGCAAAGCCTAGCCCCGCCACGCCAATTGGTAAAGGTATCCGCGCCGCAGGCCAAAACCGTCAAAAACGAATCAAATTTTGCCGGTTTTCGCGCCACAACTTAGATGTTCTGTTTATGTTCTCAATGCCTTAGCCCCGTTTTGGGCTTTTATGGGAAAATCTGGGAAATTTCGAAAAAACACAACATCTAGCGATCATTGGGTCATCGTCCACAAATTGAGGGCAATGTCCGGTAAAAAACTATATTGTTTCTGCAACACTTGCGGTCAGGTGGCGGTGGTTTGGCGCTGTGTCCCATGTAAACCCCTTGTTTTCCATGTATTCCCATAGTATCCCTTATCTCAAGATGAAGATCGGGTTCATAAGGGCGCTAAGACCCAAAACCCAAGTCAGGTTTCATACAGGCACCCGCTTTTCATCAACAAGATCCGGCGCGTACGCGAGCAGACACCCCCCCAGGTGGCGACAAAGCTGGACCGGTCCGAATAACGGAACGAGGATGGCGGATCAAGCAGTGGCAGCAGCTTGATCCGCCGTTTCCGTCTTAAGGCCAAATTTTTAAGATCAGAGTTTAGAAAAGGTGACGGGGACAGTGGCAAGAAGGTTCAGAGGCGAAAGTGTCCATAAAGTGGATACCAAAGGCAGGGTTTCGATCCCGGCCCCATTTCGCCGTGTACTGGAAGAAAACGACCCAGAATGGACCGATGGACTTAACCCCAATTTAATCATTGTTTACGGCGGCAAATCGCGCCCCTTCCTTGAAGGCTTTTCCGTCACAGCGATGGACGATGTGGATGATCGTATCGCGCATATGCCGCGCGGTTCCAAAAACCGCCGCATTCTGGAACGGATGTTTTCGGGGCAAGCCGTGCAGATCCAGATTGATGAAACCGGGCGTTTGGTGTTGTCACAAAAGCTGCGTGACAAGGTCGGTATTTCGACCGAAGCGTTTTTCATCGCCTCGGGCGACACATTCCAGATATGGCAGCCAGCCGCTTATGATGCCCGGGCAGCGCGACTTGAAGACGAACTCGATGAACAAGACGAAGATTTTGACCCGCTGACCTTGCTTGATGCCGGGTCGAACGAGGGGACAGAGGGATAAGGCATGGCGAGACAGACAAATACCGGTTCTGACGCGCCTTCGCATATTCCCGTATTACTTGAACCAATTATGAAGGCAATCGCACCCGTTCACGGCTTTTGGCTGGACGGCACGTTTGGGGCTGGCGGCTATACGCGGGCCTTACTGGATGCCGGCGCGGCGCGGGTTCTGGCAGTTGATCGCGATCCCGATGTTT
>JBLHMX010000183.1:0-5700 GCA_047622625.1 Paracoccaceae bacterium
ACCGCCAAAGCGGGTTTCAAAATTCAGGAGAGAAGATCAGTAGTAGATTCGCTGAAGCGGACCGGCTAGAAGCCGGTGGTTTCAATCCATTAGGTGGAAAATGAACCCCGATGCATTGGCTAAATTCAGCGATAGCCACCTCGTTGTGGTTGAAGGGCGGCCCGCTTGGGCGACATTTGGATTTGCAATCGCAGTGTTTGGTGGCACAGTCGCAGCCGCACTTCTTTTACTTCGAAAACCGACAGCTGTTCTTGGTTTCGTTTTATCTATGCTCGGCACCGTTGCCTTGATGGGCTATACATTATCGGTTTTTCTGTCGCTTGGCTCCACAACAATATCTGACATCCTGATGATGACAGTGATGCCGATAATCGCCGCTGGGTTCTTTATTTGGTACGCTCGGCTGGCGCTGGGAAAGGGGTGGCTTGGGTAACTCTGGCGCGGCACTATATTTTCGCGTATTAGGGGTTTGAATTCAACGCTTTGCCATTTCGGATATCAAAATGCAGCTTTTCATCGGCCTTGGAAATCCCGGCGCGAAATATGCTCAACATCGCCACAATATTGGCTATCGCGCGGTCGAACGGATTGCAGACGAATACGGGTTTTCGCCATGGAAATCTAAGTTTCAGGGGTTGGTGTCCGAAGGGCGGCTGGGCAGCGAAAAGATCACACTGTTAAAACCAGAAACTTTCATGAACTTGTCAGGCCAATCCGTTGGTGCGGCAATGCGGTTTTACAAACTTGACGCCCCGGATGTCACCGTGTTTCACGACGAATTGGATCTTGCACCGGGCAAAGTGCGCGTGAAGACAGGTGGTGGTCACGCGGGACATAACGGCCTGCGATCTTTGCACCAACACATCGGGCCTGAGTACCAACGCGTGCGGATCGGCATCGGACACCCCGGTCACAAGGATAGGGTCGCTGGTTATGTTTTGCATGATTTTGCCAGCTCGGATCGCGATTGGATTGACGATTTGCTGCGCGGCATAGGTGACGGCGCGGCTGAACTGGCTAAAGGCGACCCAGGCCGGTTTATGAACGCAATTGCCTTAAGGGTTGTTCCCCCGCGTTCAGCAAAACCAAAGCCCGAAAAGCCGAAAACTAAACCAGAACCTGAACACGCGCCGGAAAACCCGCGTTCCGCACTGCAAAAGCTAGTGGACAAATTTCGTTGAAAATTCTTGATGTTTTTGAGGCTCAGGCGACCGCCTGCGCAGAATTAGGATCACCGTTTACTGCACAGGTTTTACGCATTGCACGGGACCAACTGTCACCGAATGATGCGCTTAGCCAGCGGATACTAAACTGGCAAGGTGACCCATCAACAGGTGCGGATTCTGTGCCGCTGCGTTTGTCTGGGGCACTGCACGCACTGGTTTTAACCGGACAATGTGCCGCCTTGGCTGATGTATACCCACCGAACGAAACCAATTCACCGGCATTGGCGTCCGCGATTGAAATCGCGTTTCGAGATCACGCAGCCCACATTCTTGATTGGCTTAACAACGCGCCGCAAACCAATGAAACTGCGCGGTCTGCACCTTTGATTGCCACCGCTCATTTACTGACAGATGTTTACGCTTTACCGTTGCGGCTTTTGGAGCTTGGCACCTCGGCGGGGCTTAATCTGCGGTGGGATCACATGGCTGTGGAAACCGATGACCGCCAACTTGGCCCCAAAGGTGCTGCGATGCGGCTGCGGCCCGATTGGCACGGCGACCTGCCGCAAAATTCGCCGTTAAAAATTATTGAACGCGCTGGCGTCGACCTTAACCCTCTTGACGCTAGCAATCCCCAGGATCAATTACGCCTCATGGCGTATATTTGGCCAGATCAACCAGATCGGCTGGTCCGTATGCGTCAAGCACTTGATCTTGCCGCCAAATTACCTGCTGAAATCGACCAAGGTGATGCAATAGATTGGCTGGAAAACAAGTTAGCGCGACCCCATGTTGGCAACTTGACCACCATATTCCATACCATTGCGTGGCAATATTTCCCCAAATCCCAACAAGCCAAAGGCAAGACATTGATCGAGGCCGCCGGGGCAAATGCCACGCCTGGCGCACCGATTGCTTGGGTGTCTATGGAAAGTGACGGTGCGTCACCAGGCGCCGCCCTAGGCTTGCGCCTATGGCCCGGGGACCATACCGTTGCACTAGGCCGCGCCGATTTTCACGGCCGCTGGGTACGTTGGGAGATTGGTTCACACCTGCACGCGTTGCATCAGCCGAAAGATTAAAAGGAAGCATGCTATGAAACTGACTAGAATTTTTGCCATTGTCGCCGTAATCCTTGCGATATTATTGGCCTATAACTTTCCTAAGCTGCAACGCTTGTTGCGCGTGAACTCGTTGTTCAAGGAAGAACGCATCGTTAATAATTTTTCCGATATGCAGGGTCTGTTTTTCAACACCGAGATGGCTGTGAAATCGCCAACGCCAACTAAGCTTCCCAAAAACCCGCAACCGATGCCCGAAAGTCTTACCTTTCGCGGTACAACCCAATCGTTCGCGGACTGGCATACAAGCCGCAACCACACTGCCATGGTGGTCCTAAAGGACGGGCAAATCGCTTACGAGGTCTACTTCAAAGACACCGAAGATACTGATCGGCGGGTCAGTTGGTCGATGGCCAAAAGTTTCCTTTCCGCGGCCTTTGGTGTGGCTGTGAATGATGGTCTAATTCCAGATCTAGACGCGCAAGTGACGCAATATGTGCCGTCGCTTGTTGGGTCAGCCTACGACGGGGCTACAATCCGTAACGTGATGAACATGTCCTCTGGGATCAAATTTAACGAAGATTATCTGGATTCCAAATCTGACATAAACAAAATGGGTCGCGTGCTAGCCCTTGGCAAATCAATGGACGGCTTTACCGAAGGCCAAAGCGAATCCGATCGCGAACCGGGATCTCGGCGCAAATATGTGTCAATCGACACCCATGTCATCGGTATGGTCCTGCGCGCGGCTACTGGCAAGTCTGTGCCGGATTACTTGTCAGAAACGATTTTGAAGCCACTGGGCCTAGAAGCTGACGCCTATTACTTAACCGATGGGTTTGGAACAGCGTTCGTTTTGGGCGGGTTGAACATGCGCACACGAGACTATGCACGCTTTGGGTTGATGATGGCGCAAAATGGCCAGTTAAACGGTGAACAAGTTGTGCCGATGGACTGGATCAAGCAATCCACATCCAATTCCGCGCCACCGTCTTACGATGGAGACGTTGGCTCTGATTACGAGTTGCTAGGCTATGGTTTTCAGTGGTGGTTGCCGCCCAATCCAACCGAGGGTGAATTTTTCGCCATCGGAGTTTACGGGCAATATATCTACGTAAATCAGGCTGAAAACGTTGTGATCGATGTCAATGCAGTCGATCGAAAATTTCGCAATGGTAGCGGGGAAATAACGATCCTGAACCTAACTGCATTTCGCGAAATCGTGGAAACGCTGCGAAATAATTAATTCAAGGTTCTGTAAACATTTAGACGGGGGCGCGCGCCGCGCAATTTGGACAGCGCCCCCAACTATCGATTAATCCTTGCGGAAGAATTTCTTTTCGCGTGGCTTACCATCCCAACCGGGTTTGCCCTTTGGTTTGTCATCAAACTTGTTGCCACCGCCTTCGCGATCACCGCGATATGGTCGGGGCGCGCCACGGTCGCCACCTTCGCGGCTCTCCCATTTTTTCAGCAGTACGACGGGAAAAGTATCGCGACCGATAATCCCTTCGTTGCACCAGACGGTCGACACATTTTCTTCGTCAATGCTTTCAACTGCCATCCGCATTGACCCGGCGGTCAAAGCAACAATATCCCCAATTTTAAAAATAGACATAACGTAACGTACCTTGCTTGGTTGATTGAGAGAGCTGGCCTATAGCCGCTTAGTCCGGTGGAGGAAAGCCCAATTCGGATTTTGCGGGCATCTGTGCGGCCTGCAATTCGTCCGCAACCCGCTCTTCGCTTAACAATGCGGCCTCGTTCATCAGCTCGTCGACAAACAGGCTAAGCAACTGATATCGGCCAGAAACACCGGCCTTTCGATAGATCGCATTGCTTTGGGCTTTGACCGTGCCTTCACTGGTTTCGCGCAGGTTGGCAATTTCTTGGGTCGACATTCCTTTCATCGCAAACCAGGCAACATCGTATTCTGCAGGTGTCAAACCCCAATCGTGAAACCGTTCGTCGACCAAATCGGCAAATGCGCCGGATGCTGCGCGCAGTTGATCTTCAATACGCCGAGTTCGTGCGTTGCTGCGCGCCAAGGCCATCGCCCCAAGCGCTGATCCCAGTAACAACCCAAGTGCGGCACCAATTTCAAGCAACTCGCGTGCGGCCCAGCTAATGGGACGGGCACGTAGGCCAATGATGTTGACCAGTATTTCGGATACAAAAAACAAGGCGCAAAGCAGCTGAATGATCACAATGGCGCGGATAAACCAGGGATTAGTCACGCGATCCCCTTTGGTCGTTATTTGGGGCAAATTCTATATCGCCCGCTGCACCGCCCGTCAGGTAATTGAAGTCGGCGCCACCTCCGCCAGAGCCGGCGCCGCTACCAGCACTGCCCTGCCCACTTGAACCAGCATCACCGGTTGACCCCGTGTCGTCAGACCCAAGATCAAGCAACTCGGACAGCAGGCCAGACCCCGCATCACTGTCTTCCCAATAGTCACGCAGCACCTCGCCTGAGCGACTGCTGATTATGATTTCGCGTACTTTTGATTTACTAGAGGCCGTAATCCTTGTGCGCCCCAGCCATGTGCGGGTGACTACAATTTCGCTGAAACCCTGCGCTTTCAGTTGGGCCACATAGCGTTCTGAAACGGTTTGACCAATCGCAGGTGTTACGCCCAAAAAGGTCGCCACACAAAATGCCACTAATGCTCGGCGCTGCATATCTTACCTCTTGGATTGAACGACTGTTCGCCCGCTTGCAATTTAACGCAAGCGGGCGAAATTGTCTCTAGAATTTTTTGGGGAACCCTTGGGTGTCAGCCAAACTCGATGTCGCCGCCGTGGCCACCTGTTAAATAGTCGACAGGTTCATCCATAAGAAACGCAGTATCACCGCCACCGCCCGAACCACCTGAGCCGGCACTAGCATCGCCGCCAGAACTGCCATCGGCTGAACCACCATCAGCTGAGCCGTCTGCTGATCCATCGCCAGAACCATCCGCAGAACCGTCTTCGCCCGAGCCATCGCCATCAACCTCGTCTGAAAGAACATCGCCTGTGGCTTTGTCATAGGTGATTTCATGTTCTTCACCGTCAAGCGTAGCCTCGACCGTGATCGTATCGCCGTTATCTTCAACCTCGATTGAAGTATACCCAAGCTTGCCCAAGCTGCCGATCACATCGTCAACCAAACCGGCCTGCGCAATAGAAAGGGAACCTGCCAAGATGGCAGCACTTGCAAGTAATGTTGTCTTGTTCATTGTCGTTTCTCCTGTCAAAGGCGCGGGTTGCGCCGTTCATGCAGAAGATTTGGCATGACTTGCTTTAAACACCCATTGATCTTGGGGTTATGTCAGGCCCAATAAACCAATGGTCGAGGCGCCTAAACCGAAGTTTATGCTTGCCAGGAGAAGAAGCGCCCTAGAATTGGGAAGGGCTGGGCGACCGCGTAATGTCCCCTGACAAAACACGGTCACCCGGCCCCCAGCCCCCACCACGCGGCCTTAGAATTC
>JBLHMX010000184.1:0-5651 GCA_047622625.1 Paracoccaceae bacterium
ATGAATAATTCAATCTAAAGTGTTAATCTCTTGTTAACAAAATCTTGCCCAAAAACCCTGTTCGGAATACGATGTACGCTTAAACAGAATTTTCAATTTTAGAAACTAAGCGAAATATCGCGGTGGATTGAACTGCAGGCCGCAAGGAACAATGCCTGTTCGCGCGTCAGTTTGGGTTGCATACGTGCACCTAATGTGCCGCGAATGGCATCCAGATATGTGGTCAACCCTGCCCGCAAATCGGTTTCCCCGCTGGTCCGCCATGTTTTCTGAATTTCGTATGCGGCAATCGCCTTATCATATTCTTTCAATGCATCTTCCAGATCGGGCGATTTCGATTTCAATTCTCGACGCGCTTTTGACAAAGCAGACTTCACATCATCGCCACCAGCAATACCCCGGAATTTCCGCGATAGATCGTTGACCAACTCATGCGTGTCTGCAGGCGACGAGGCTTCGACAGTGGCGCGCAAAGTTGTCAGCTCACTTTCCAAAGCTGCAAATTCGGCATTTGCATTTAGCACAGCCAACATTTCTGCTGCAGTCTCGTATGAATTATCCGCTGAACGGCGATAGGTAAGCCGCGCTTTCCTTTCGGCCTTGTTCAGTGTGTTAAACGCCTCAAACACTGTCGGCCAAGTTGCCGGAGTTTCCGCTGTAAGACGATCAATTTCAGCCTGGAAAATGCCCCGTTGATCTTGGGCATCAAGCTTGCGTTGGGCATCTGCTTCGCTGCGCATGCGGCTAATCTGTTTGTCTAATTCTTTGATTTCGCCAGCAGCTTTGCGAATTTGCTTTTCCAGTCGGCGTACAACAATCAATTGTGGGCGATAAGCCTTTGATTGCTGTTCTACTGCGACACTGGCCGCGAATGCCGCTTCTAAAGAGACGCCCGCATTGCCGGCATCTTCAAAAGCAGCACTTAAATCTTTGGCCATGCTCTTCGGCAAAAAGCTGACGTCCAGCGACTTTGCCGCCGCGATTGCTGCGGCAAGCCGCACGTCTCCGGCCAGTTTTTCACCGACATACTCCTCAAGGCAAATCTGTAATTTAGGATTGCGCGGTGGGGGCGAAGTTTCCGACAACAAACTAAGCCTGCTGGGCAGGTAATTGACCAAAGGCGGAAACAGACCGACCACTAGCAGAGCCACAAGTTGCAAACCGATAAAGGCAATAACCCCTTTATACATGTTGATCGTCGTCACAACGGCAGGGGCAACCCCGCGAAGATAAAACAGCGCAAAACCAAAGGGTGGTGTCAGGAACGAGGTTTGAATATTCAGACCGATCATAACGCCCAACCAAACGGCGGTGATATTTGCCGACGGATCAGCCAGCAAAATCGGTGCGACTATCGGCACAACGACCACGGCAATTTCGATAAAATCCAGGAAGAACCCTAAGAAGAAGATCACGGCCATGACGATAATAAATTGCGACCAAAACCCACCCGGCAGCGCGTTTAGAAAATCGCGCACCAAATCTTCGCCGCCAAAAGCACGAAACGCCGCCGTTAGCATGGCCGCGCCTAACAGAATGATAAACACCAGCGACGTGGTTTTCGCGGTTTCCAGCATGACACCTTGCAACGTGCCTTCGATGCGAAAAACGCGAATGCCGCTCCAGACCAACGACGTCATCAACATCAACGTGGCGATTGCGCCAATGGCGATACCAAAGCTATCGCGCGTAGTTGACGCCGCCTTGATATTCATCGGGTAATTTTGCAGCGCAAAGGCAATGATCACCAAAGACGTAAGCGCAAGGATGGCCGGAAGATAGGTCGATCGCTGACCTTCGGTCAGGCGATATCCCGCCATGATAAGCGCCCCGGCAGCCCCGATTGCACCGGCTTGATTAACCGTTGCCACGCCGGTAATGATTGAGCCAAGCACCATAAAGATCAGGGCCAATGGCGGCACCAAAGTCAAGAATACTTTGCGCCAAAAGGCCATGTCAAACTTGCCAAGATAGGGCACGGATGGCGCCGAACTTGGTTTAATAATCGCAAAGACCAAAATATAGGCCATGTACAATAGCACCAACAAAATACCCGGCACCAATGCGCCAAGGAACATTTCACCAGCCGAAGTTGACGCTACTTCGAAAACTGACGGCATGGTCAGCTCGCCCGTCGCCTCTTTATAAAGGGCTTTTCTGGCAGTTCCGGCCTGATCGGTGGCTGATGCCAACTGGTCAGCCAGAATAATCAAAACAATAGACGGTGGAATGATTTGGCCTAACGTGCCAGACGCGGCAATCGTGCCGGTGGCCAAGGATTGCGAATAGTTATTTCGCAGCATCGCTGGTAGCGAAATCAGGCCCATTGCGACCACAGTTGCGCCAACAATACCAGTTGTGGCAGCCAATAATGCGCCCACGAACACAACAGATATACCCAACCCACCGGGAACAGGACCAAACAATTGCGCCATCGTGACCAACAAATCTTCGGCAATTTTTGATCGCTGCAGCATGATGCCCATAAAAATGAACAAAGGAATGGCAATTAGGGTGTCGCGCTCGACCTCCCAATAGACGCCACGCAAATTGGTTACCCCCGCCGAAAGCCATTGGTTTGGCCCACCCGTGTGGAAATATGCGTCAGTACCGCCGCCGAACAAAGCACCAGAAATCGCTGCCAGACCGATGGTCAGGATAGCAGCACCTGGCAAAGCGAACGCGACCGGATAGCCTGAACCCAAGGCGGTTGCCATGATCAGGACCAGAATTGCGAGAAAGACGAGTTCCATATTCTGTGCCCTTAATGTGCTGCGGGTTCGTGCTCGATCGCGCCGGGTTGTTCCCGATAATCCGCAATCGCTTCAAAGAAATAACTGACAAATTGGATCATCATTGTGACCGCAAAAATCGCCAAAAATGCCGCCATTTGATATTTGACAAACATGCCAACCGAGCCCGATTGCGTGATCTCAAAATTTACAACGGGTGCGTTAATAATCGCCTGTTTTCCACCAAGACCAACCGCAAGAATGACCCAGCAGGTTGTGATACCCAGCAGAATCGATCCCATCGCGTTAACAAATCCGCGCGTTTTATTAGTGAAACCTGCATAAAGAACATCGACTCGAACGTGACCTTCCTCAAACAGCGTGAAGGCCGAAGCAAACAAGAACAAAGCTGCGTACCAATAGCGCACCAAATCACCCATCAATGCTTGTTCGTAGCTAAAGACAAACCGCGAGAGAACGATTGATAATTCAGCCCCGACGATCATCAGCGTTAGCCACGAAAATCCAAGCGTTCGGGTGAACGCGGCTACGACAAAACCTAATACAATCAACGGTATATGAATATATGGTCCGACAAAATGCGACCGTCCCAAATCAACGGCCATTTGGTGACCAACAAGTGTTGGCAGAATTTTCTCAACCCGCAGAAACGCCAGCGAGGCGTCGACAATCCCGACCATCAAAACCGACCAAAAGAAAGCACGGATAAGGTATTTGTTAAACGTGTGAATTGTGTGCGCGTCCCAGCGCAAGCTCGTGTCACTTGAGCGCAACACATAAATTCCGGCGCCTGCTAAGGCTGCCACGTAGATCAAAAGCGGAACTTTTGACGCGCCGCCGCCATCCGACAAAATGTCAGAAGCGGGCGCAAAACCGTAGCCGATAATTAGAATGTTATTGATAAGAAACGCCACCAAGACGCCCAAGATTGACCATCCAAAAATGCGTGTAATCAGGGCTGGGTCGCCCATCCGCGGAATTTGCGCGGCTTCATCAGTGACAGCCATTCTTCCCCCAAAATCTTAGCACCAGCCGGAACAAACAGGTTTTGCACATGACAAATCAAAGTTCCAACAGGAAAAGGACGGGGCCAAAGCCCCGCCCGGTTTTCTGTAATCTCGTAGGATTAGCCTAGGCCAAGTACCCGGTTCCGTTGGTTCACAAAAGTGCCTTCGAACTTCGCAATCGTACCACCGATTTCGCGCAGAGAAGCTTGGAAACCATCGTCGATTTTTGTCGCCAATGCAGAATGTGCGCGAGTTTCCTCGAACACTTCAGCCGCAGCGCCGCCGAATGCATCCCAAACATCATCGTTAAACGCCCGAACTTGGACACCGTGATCATTGACCAATTTGCCAAGGTATTCACCGTTTTTCGCCATGTTTTCTTCGTGTGAAGCTGCATGCTCTTCATTACAGGCTGCTTCGATCACAGCTTTTTCCCAATCAGACAAACTGCTCCACCAAGCTGCGTTCATACCAAAGGCAAGACCACCACCTGGCTCGTGCATACCGCCAGTGTAATAGAACTTAGCTGCTTCATAGAACTTCATGAAGTAGTCATTATATGGGCCAACCCATTCGGTCGCATCAATCGCGCCCGAAACAAGGTTTTCATAAATCTGACCTCCCGGAAGCGAAACAGTCGATACGCCCAACTTGGACATAACGTTGCCACCAAGACCCGGAATACGCATTTTCAGACCTTTAAGGTCATCCGCGCTTTCGATCTCTTTGTTGAACCAACCACCAGCCTGCGTACCAGTTGAACCACAAGCCAAAGCTTTCAGACCAAACTCGCCGGACATTTCATCCCACAATTCTTGACCGCCAGCAAATTTGACCCAAGCGTTCCATTCACCCGTTGTCATTCCAAATGGAACGGATGTGAAATACGCAAAGCCCGGGTGCTTGCCAGCCCAGTAATAATCAGCCGCGATATAGGCTTGGCTGTTACCAGAAGCAACTTCGTCAAAGCTGTCAAATGCGCCAACACGTTCGCCAGCAGCAAAGTATTCAACGTTTAACGCGCCATCAGAAAGTTGGCCAATACGGGCAGCAAGACGCTGCGCGGAAATACCGAGGCCAGGGAAATCCCGCGGCCAAGTCGATACGATTGTCATGGTTTTGGCATGGCTTGCAGAGATTGCAGGCGTTGCCAATGTGGCACCAGCACCAACGAGTGCGGCACCTCTTAAAAACTTACGACGTTCCATTTATTATGAGTCCTCCGTGTTTTCTCATTTATTGTATTTTTGGCGGCTTTTGAAAATTCGCGCGCTTTCTTGCGTATTTCCCTAGCCGCTGGTTCATCATGCATCGGCGTTTGACGATAAATCAACAGCAATTGTCGCTTTTACGTATAACTACGTAGTCTCGCTACGTAATCCGGCATTTTTACGTTTCCAATCGAGGAAAAATTGCCTGATTGATCCACGTTTAACTTTTTACATTCTAAGATTGTTGGCGATATTGTTCGCGCAGTTCCGCATGATTCTGGCACCGGACTAGCCATTTCTATTGGGCAGGCCGTAAACGTTTACAAAGTTTCGCAAAATCCGTTCAGGCATATCAACCTGTTGCGCATGGCACATGGCAATCAGATTTTCGGCTTCATCTGGCGGAAAATATCCCCGGTGTTTGTATATTTCAACCCGGGCGGCGAACCCGGCACTGTCGGCTTCGGGGTGGAATTGCGTGGCATAAACGTTTTGTTTGAACCGGATCATTTGGTAAGGGCATGTAGATGACGAAACCAAATGAACGCAGCCGTCGGGCAGATTCTGCGCCGCCTCTTTATGCCCCACAAAGGCAAGAAACTCGGTCGGGACATCCTGCAAAATCGGATCATTTTCGCCTTGAGCGGTTGTTGTACAATTGACGGCACCAACGTTTTCAC
>JBLHMX010000185.1:0-5606 GCA_047622625.1 Paracoccaceae bacterium
CCCAATTTCAAAAGTTGTCAGGAATTTTTCTTCGAATATGTCTCTGCCCGGAGCGATGGTTAACGATATTTTGCAACTGAACATGACCGACTTTTTCGCCAATACATTCAGGTTTGCGATGAATACGACCGTGGGAATTGGCGGAATTTTCGATGTGGCCACTCAAAACGGATTACAAGAACATGCAACCGATTTTGGTGAAACGTTGCATGTTTGGGGCGTTCCGGAAGGCCGCTTTCTGGAATTACCTGTCTATAGCGCCAGCACCGAGCGGGATGCAGTTGGTATCATCGTTGACTGGGCAATTGATCCAATGAATTACCTTTTGCCGTCAAATTTGATCTATGTCGGCACAACATCGCATATGTTGAATTCACTTGGTCGGCGGGATCAATTTTCTGACTTTGTCGAATCGGTTCTCTATGAAAGTGATGATTCCTATTCCCTCAGCAGACTGTTGTATTTGCAAAGTCGCCGCAAACACCTAAATGGGGAGTTGACGGATGATGATCTGGAGGACCCCTATGCCGAATAATCACAACAGCAATCGAAGAAAATTCATTTTGGGTGCGTTTGGATTGGCGATTGTTCCAGTTCTGGCAGGTAAAGTTGTTGCTTTAAATGACACCGAAGCAAACGCTTTGATTGGCAAACTGCTGATCGATCTCAACAAGATCATAAACTCTGGCAAATCCCAGGCTGTGTTGTTCCGCGATTTTGAAAAACTGTTCAACACATATGGTGATGTGCCGATCATTGCCCGGTCTGCATTGGGCGTACCCTGGAGATCTGCCAGTGCGTCGCAACGTTCGCGGTATGTGAAGGCCTTTAGTGGCTACATGGCGCGCAAATGGGGCAAGCGGTTTGGCGAATTCAAAGGTGGCGAGATTGTCGTTTCCGGCTCCAAAAAGGCCAAAGGTGGCTATTTGGTTAATTCGATGGCGCATTTGAAAGGCCAATCTCCTTTCGCAGTCGATTGGCAGGTTTCTGACAAAAGCGGCAAGGATCTGATGTTCAATCTTTATATTGAAGGTATCAGTCTTTTGGCCACGGAGCGTGCCGAAATTTCTGCTATGCTTGACAAGCGTAAGGGCAACCTTGAGACCTTGATCGCCCATCTGAGCACGCTAAACTAGATTCTAGTTTTTGCGTCCAAAGATCGCGCCAAGCACCTCATCCAAAATACTGAGTGCTGGGTCACGCCGAACCGGTTCGGGCGCGATTGGAACACTTGCTTCAGCAATTGGGTCGATCATCGGTAAGGGGCGCGGCGGCAGACCTTCGTTCACGCGTACCATGGTTTCTCGCCAAATTTCTGCTGGCAAACCACCGCCAGTCACGCCGCTTAGTTTTGAATTATCGTCATATCCCATCCAAACGCCCACCACGTAATCAGCGGTAAAACCGATAAACCACGCATCTCGCGCTGCGGAGGTCGTGCCGGTTTTCGCCGCGATTGGTCGATCAGGAAGTAAAGCGCGTTTGCCAGATCCGATCACGGAAACCTGGTTCATCATGTAGACCAATTGGCGTGCCGCGTCTTCGGAAATCACACGCTCACCAAGGCCGCCGGATATTCCCATCAACGGTGTTGCGTCGCCCTGCAAGGACAGTTCGATCAAGCCGTATGGGCTGACTGACGTGCCACCGTTCAAAATGCCCGCATACGCCCCCGTCATTTCCAAAAGCGTGGACTCGCTGGCGCCAAGCGCAAGGGCTGGTCCATCTGCAAGCTCACTTTTGATGCCAAAATCTCGGGCAACTGTGCGCACAGCGTCACGCCCGACATCTTCGGATACGCGCACGGCAGATGTGTTGATTGAAAAGGCCAAAGCTTGGGTTAGGGTAATTGGCCCTAGAAATTTGCCGGTGTAATTTTTAGGCGTCCAGGGGCCAGAGCCGGGTGTGTTCACCGTAATAGGCGCATCTTGCACGATTGAATCAAATCGATACCCAAGATCAAGCGCGGCCGCATATACGAAAGGCTTAAAAGACGAACCAGTTTGCCGTTTGGCTTGGATTGCGCGATTGAATTGGCCGGACACTTTCATTTTTCGCCCACCAACCATTGCGCGAACGGCACCATCTGCCGACATTACAACGATCGCGGCTTGGGCTTTTGACCCTTTTTTCACCTTGTTTTCAAAAACGTCCAACAAAGCTTCTTCGGCCGCGGTTTGAATGCGGCTGTCAAAAGTGGTTTCAAACAAAACATCTTCGGAAACAGATTCAATTAGCCATGCCGGTGCCTGGGTTAAAACCCAGTCTGCAAAATACCCACCTGCACGCGCTGTTGCGGCCTCGGAAAGTTGAGCTGGGTTTTCCCGCGCTAAGATGGCGTCTATTTCTGACAGATAGTTTTGGTCTTCCATCAACCCTAAAACAAGATTTGCGCGATCTTGAGATCGTTTCAGATTTCGCGTCGGCGCAAAGGTTGAAGGTGCCTTTAACAATCCTGCCAACATCGCGCTTTCAGATGCGTTTACATCATGGGCGCTTTTGCCGAAATATCGCTGCGATGCTGCCTCAAACCCCTGCGCACCTGCCCCTAGGTAGGCGCGGTTCAGATATATCATTAGAATATTGTCTTTGCCGTATTTCAATTCCATCGCCAGCGAATACGGTACTTCTTTCAGCTTGCGCAGCATTGTAGTGCGCCGGCAATCACTTTCAAATTCACGCTCTAGCTTGCTGATTTCTTTCGGATCAAGGCCACTTTCGACCTCAAACTCCACGCCCAGACACAGGATTTTTGCGACCTGTTGCGTGATAGTAGACCCGCCATTTCCCTGTAACGGGCCACGCCCAGCGCGCAGGTTTATTCGAATGGCGCTGGCAATACCGCGTGGGGAAATGCCAAAATGTCTGTAAAACCGTTTGTCTTCAGTCGCGACAACCGCGTTCTTTAAATGTGGCGACACCGTATCAGCCCGGATTAATCCGCCAAATTGCTCGCCCCGCCAAGCAAACACTGCCCCATCACGATCCAGCATTGTGACCGACCCACGTGAGCGTCCGTCAACCTGATCGTCAGCCGGTGGTAACAGCGTGTAGTAATAGGCCGTAAACGCCCCGACAATCAGGATGCCTACTATTGTTGCACGCGAACCGATCCACCAGATGCTGCGAAACAACAATCCGAACATCCAAGCAAACAAGGCCACGAAAATATTGCGTGGCGGTTTTTTGGGTTTTCGTGTCCGGCGTGAGTGCGCGGTGTTCGATTTCGACTTGCCCGACGACTTTGCCGACCCAGATGAAAACGAACGTTTAGGCGCAACAAGTTTGGGTTTTTTACCGCCTGAATTACCCATAAAATTCTGCCTGACTAATCTTGTTTTGAACAAGATAGCCCTTTTTCACAGGGATGTAGAGACCATGTCGCCGAATTGTGAGAATAGACTTAAGCCTAATGTCCAAGCAATGCGCCTAAGGCGCCGATTGCCGTGAATTACCTTCAAAAACGGCTCAAATGAATTCCGCAATCTCTTCTGGCACTTCTGCTGCCAACGCCATGGCATCAGCTAAATCAATTGAATGATCGAACAATGCCCGACTAATGATTGCACCTGAAATATGTGGCACATATTTCAAACGGGCCAAATCATCTAATGACCGAGAAAGCCCACGCGCAATCACCGGCGCTTTGGCGATACCAGCCAGTTCAGTGACCAAAGCCAAAGAATCTTCGGCCTCGTCCAGCGAGGCATCAATGTCGCTGACCACAATCGCGGCTATCGGATCTTTTTCAAAAGTACGGATAAAATCTTGCGGCGTGATCGCGCTTGGGTTTTGCCAACCGTCACTCATCACGCTGCCTTTGAAAACATCGACCGCAATTACAATTTGATCCGGATACATTTTTGCAGCTTGTTTAACCAAATCTGGTGCCATGACAGCAACCGTGCCTACAACAACCCGGCTTGCGCCTCGATCAATCCAATCTGTGATCTGGCCAATAGATCGAAAGCCACCACCAAGTTGAATCGAAAGGCCCGACTGATTTATGATCGCTTCGATCATGTCCGAATTTCGATCGTCGCCGATCATCGCATCAAAGTCTGTTATAGCCAGCCATTCTGCGCCTGCTTCAGCAAACTTTCGGGCTTTCTCCAGCGGATCAACGTGCCACACGTGCGGCTCGTCTAAACGGCCGCGATGAAGGCTGACACAGGAACCATTTTGCAATTCAATTGTTGGATAGATAATCATGACGTTTTCTCCATCATAAGACGCGTTCAACTTAACACGATTCTCGTGGAATGGGTTAATTTAAAAACGACACAACAGAAAACTCAACCGCCTTCCATTTGCGACATGAATGTCCGTTCTAAACACGCGGACTTGCGAATCACTGATAATCTGCCATCAATCGCCAAAACAAGGGGACTGAAATGACTGCAAATCCTGATATTCCGACTATTGGCCGCAACATGGAACACTGGCAAGAACGGGTCGATTTAGCGGCCTCGTTTCGCTGGACCGCGCGGCTGAATATGCATGAAGCCGTTGCCAACCATTTTTCCCTGTCTGTGAATGATGATGGCACCAAATTCTTGATGAACCCGAACCAAGTGCATTTTTCGCGAATTCGCGCCAGCGACCTGTTGCTTTTGGATGCCAACGACCCAAACACGCTTGATCGCCCAGGTGCGCCTGATCCAACGGCGTGGGGCCTGCATGGTTCGATCCATCGCGCCTGTCCGCATGTGCGTTGTGCGATGCATGTGCATTCAATATTTGCAACGGTTCTGGCCTCATTGGCTGACAGCACGCTTTTGCCAATTGATCAGAATACAGCAACATTTTTTAACCGCGTGGTGATTGACGAAGAATTTGCCGGTCTGGCCTTTGAAAGCGAAGGCGCGCGTTGTGCCAAGCAGCTTGCAAACCCGAAAATGAAAACCATGATTATGGGAAATCACGGTGTGATGATTACGGGGGAAAGCGTGGCCGATACGTTTAATAGACTGTATTATTTTGAACGTGCTGCTGAAACCTACATTCGCGCTTTGCAAACGGGTCAGCCATTGCGCATTTTGTCTGATGAAATTGCTGAAAAAACCGCCCGTGAACTTGAAGAGTATCCAGATCAAGCTGATCAGCATCTATCAGAACTAAAGGCCATCTTAGACAGCGAAGACAGTGATTATGCCGAATAGTTCGGATTGGAATTACCATCCGGACCTTCCTCTTAAGGACAGTTCCGTTTTCCAATGGCCACCCAATCCAAGGTTCTTGGCTGGATGGGTTGCAAAGAACTGGCTAAGTTTAAGCGAGCGGATGATGATGCTTGGACTTGCCTTTCTGACATGGCTGTACCTGTATCCGCCTCTTGAATCTGCCAAAACTTTCGGCTTTGGTTGGGTGACGCAAGTCTGGCTGGCGAACCTGTTACTGATGGTGGCAATCGCGGGCGGTCTGCACCTGTATTTCTACGTGCTAAAAAGCCAGGGCGACGAACTAAAATTTGATCGTCGCGAACAGGCGCGGGGCAATCGGTTGTGGACGTTTCAAAACCAAGTTCACGACAACATGTTCTGGTCACTGACTTCGGGTGTGGCGCAACTAAGCTTGTTTCAGGTTGTCACGATGTGGTTGATGGC
>JBLHMX010000186.1:0-5465 GCA_047622625.1 Paracoccaceae bacterium
CTAAAATTGCGCAGTCAAATGAACAAAGGACTGGAAACCCGTGGCATAAAACTCAGCCTGAACGACTATATCATCAAAGCTTGCGCAATGGCCCTGCAAGACATCCCCGATTGTAACGCAGTCTGGGCTGGTGACCGCATCCTGAAGCTAAAACCATCTGATGTGGCCGTAGCAGTCGCCGTCGAGGGTGGTTTATTCACGCCAGTCCTAAAAGACAGCGACACTAAAACCTTGTCTACGCTTTCCGCAGAAATGAAGGATCTTGCGACCCGCGCAAAAGATCGCAAATTGGCACCATACGAATACCAAGGCGGCAGCTTTGCGATTTCAAACCTGGGCATGTTCGGCATCCAAAATTTTGATGCCGTTATCAACCCACCACACGGATCAATTTTGGCCGTCGGCGCAGGTGAAAAGAAACCTGTTGTGGGCCCCGACGGCGACATCATTGTTGCGACGGTCATGTCAGTCACATTGTCGGTCGATCACCGCGTCATTGACGGGGCACTAGGGGCGCAATTCCTGGCAGCCGTTAAAGCCTACCTTGAAGATCCTCTTTCCATGCTCGCATAAAAAAACGGCCGGGCGTTAACCCGGCCGATCTTTCATTTTTCTTAAAAATCTTACGCGTGAAGCGCTGCTATTTCTTGCCACCAAGCAATTGATCCATCGTGACAGAAGGCTGCGCACATCCCGCTTCGCCGACAATTTTCGAGGGCACACCGGCAACCGTCTTACAAGGCGGCACATCGGTTAACACAACTGAACCCGCAGCAATCCGGGTGCAATATCCTATTGTGATATTCCCCAAAACCTTGGCACCGGCCCCAATTAACACGCCGTTTTCTATGGTCGGATGACGGTCACCATCTTCTTTGCCGGTCCCGCCCAAAGTCACGGAATGCAGCATCGAAACGTTGTCGCCAACAATCGCGGTTTCCCCGATAACAATCGAATGGGCGTGATCAATCATAATCCCCTGACCCATCACCGCATTAGGGTGAATATCGATGCCAAATACTTCAGACACACGCATTTGCACGAAATAAGCCAGCTCTTTCCGGCCATTTTCCCATAGCCAATGGGCCACACGGTACGCCTGAACCCCTTGAAATCCCTTGAAGAATAGCAAAGGCTGGATAAAACGATGGCAGGCTGGATCGCGCTCATACACCGCCACAATATCAGCACGCGCGGCCGTGCCTAAAGAAGGGTCGGACCGGTAGGCCTCGTCAACAATTTCGCGCAATATCTGATCGGTCATCTCGCCCGAAGCCAGTTTAAGCGACATGCGATACGCCAGCGATTGCTCAAGTGATTTGTGGTGCAATATTCCGGAATGAACCAAACCTCCCAGAACTGGTTCACGACCGACAATTTCTTCCGCTTCCACAAGAATACGATCCCAAACTGGGTCGAAATCGGCGACAATGGGGTTTAGCTGGGACATTGTTTTTTCCTGATCGCTATGCTTGGTTACAGTAGATAAGGATTAAAACCCGTCTGTAAACCTATCAAGGCGAAATAAGCGACATGCCTGATCCCAAAACCCGCATCTTAAACCGTCTAGCTGAAATTAAGCTAGAAATTGACAGTACAACGCAAGATCGCGCCACTGTAATTTTAGACCAACAAAGCATTGGGCGTCTGTCGCGTATGGACGCAATGCAACAACAAGCCATGGCGAATGCAACTCACCAACGCCGCAAAAACGAACAAATACGTTTGAGCGCAGCGTTGGTACGCCTTGAAACAGGCGAGTACGGTTATTGCCAGGAATGCGGAGAAGCTATTGACCCCAAACGGTTAATCCTTAATCCAGCAGTCGCAACTTGCATCACCTGCGCGCGGTTAGTTGACCGGTGAACGCTTTGACCACTGTATCAATGCTTCAAAAACTACACACATGCATTGGCAATAATCCACTTCATCCAGATAAGGTTCTGGCATCAAATCATGGCTAGACGCCGCGACTTCAAGACTACCATCGCCCCACATTGGATGCGCCCTACCACGGTGTCGCCGGTAAACGTCTGCAAGCGACGCCTCGCTGATCAATCGCTGCATCAGTCGGCAACGCTTCGCTTCGTCGACCGCTAACAAGGCACGCGCCGAAGCCACAACATCGCCATGCAAAATCGGCCGCATCAATCGCTCCGGGGTTCCTCAATTTTCATGCCATGAATTACCAGACGCACGGTTCCGTCAATAAAATCGCCGCCCTCAGCACCCAACCTAATCGGGTCCCCGCCCCAATAGGCCTGCGGCTTGGCTGCAACCCCGGCAACTGACGCCCCGGCGCTCAAAGAAAAACCACTGCCAAACCGTGCAGTAGCGCCATCAACACCAAGTTTCCAACTGGTAAGGCCCGAGCCGGTAATATCCGTCAAAACACGCGCTGACACCCCATGCACCACCATCGCGTCTTCAATCTCGACCAAGGTGTCATTGTAAGGCCCGGGCGTGATTACATGATCAAATTCGACCAATTTGAACATCGTCACGGCGCCACCTGTTGACAACGCAACCGCACCTTCGCGCCAGATTAAACCATCAAACATTGCATTTTCAGTGATATCTTCGATCCAGGCTCTCCAACCGATTTTTGGAGCTAAAAACACCCAACCTTCATTGGCAAAGATCGCCACCTCATCACTATGGCCGTCCCAGGCGTTAACTGCACAGGTTGGCACAAAATATGCCTCCCCATCCGTGGCCGTCGTCGGTGGCACAGTTTCGCTGATAGACACCAAACGCAACTGTGCAGCCGTATCAAGGCGCGCCAAAGCCTCGTTTACAGTCACATGCTTTTGCGCTTGTGCTGCATCGACCAGCGGCAATTTAAATTGATTAGTTTCAACAATTTATCTCAATCCTTGCAAATGAACCTGCTCCAAAGCGCTCTGAAATCTGCGCCACTTCTACCGAATAATCACCAGTAATTCCGTCCGCCGTCTGCATCGCCATCGAATACGCCCAAGTTGGCGCACTTAGATCAACTTGGCGAACCAATGCACCAATTTCATCAAGAACACGAAGCCGATAAGCCTCGTATGTTTCGCCCAGCGGCACATCGTTTGCCCCCCAACTATCGCCATCAACCCGACTGCGCCTTATCCAGCTAAAGGCCCGATCGCCATAGACATCCAATGCACCCCGCAAATGAGCAGGCGCATATGGTTTCAAGCCATTTCCGGAAAACGCTTCAATTTCATGGATATACGAGCTGTCGCTCACATCGCGCGGGGCCGGGCCAATCCTGTAATGCCGTGCCAAATCCCGGGCTGAACTAACCAAATCAATTTGTCCCGGCACGCCGTCAAGCATCACGACATAAGAACCAACCGGCCAATCATCCGGCATTATAGCCTCGCTACCCGCTTGCCCACGCAACAGAGTGCTTAACTGATATTCACCTGAAACCAGCAGCTCAGCATCGGCAAACTGAAAAACCTCCCAGTTACCGCTTGTACCATCCCCGATTGCTGCAACATTCGCCCCGTTCAGAACTTCCGACATGTCCGCAGACGAAACCGCCCCGCCATATAAAGCCACAGTAACCCCAGACCCATTGTCCCATCGCGATGGTGAAGCCTTAAACAAAGCAGATGTCGTGATACCGATGACCGAAGACTGCACGACCAATGTGTTCAATTCATACCCCACATCCGAGGTCGACGAATACACAGCCACCGAGCCCGGCCAAGGGGTCGCCGTAACCGCCAAATGCGGCGCGTGTTCAACCTCATCACCCGTCAAAAGTGGCAAATCCAGAAATAATGGAAAAACCGGAACCGGTGCCACAAAGCTGCTTTGCGCCGCACCGCTGTCGTCTTCTTCCAGCCGCTCATAGACCGCCGGATCAATGCGCGTCGCTTCAATGTTGCGTGCGCCCACGTCTTCAACCCGATCAACTCGCACTAAACCGCCACCCATTTGCTCTGGCAACTCAACCACATCGCCAGCCCCGATATGCATCTGGCTTGGTGGTAAGGTTAACGACACACTTTCTCGCGCCACGCGCGCTTCGGCCAGCCAACGTTCGGCCACCGCTTGCGCTGCACCTATCGTCATCACAATCGGCACATCGGTTTTTGAAACGCCAAGCGCAGTTTCATCCGGAAAGACTGCTTCGGCGGCCGCAACTTCGTAGGTTCCATCCCCGCGAATAAACCCGACCCTCACTTGCCCTGCCACTTCTGCCTCAGGCGCGCGCAGCGCTGCAGTTGCGCCGCTATCTTCGCCCGTCCAAACCAATTTTTCCGGCGTGATTGAACCGTCGGCAATGCCGACCCGGTTCTGAAATCGCAGGGTTCCGTTTTCTTCAACTGCATCCAGGCCGAACGTCAACATCAAGGGTTGTAGCGCCGCCCGAGCGGTGTCAATTTCCCGCCGTATATACCCTGTGACCGATCCATAAAGTCCCGACACGTCCACAGCATCAACACCGCTTGCTTCACAGGTCTCCGTGATCACATCACCCAAGGCTTGCGCTCCCAATCGCCCGTTCAGCCAATGCCCACGCGCGTAATTATCACCATCACTCCACAATACAAGATTGGCGGGAAACTCGGGCCAAGGCCGCGCATCCCACGCCCAAACATGGGCCCGATCGATATCAACCATGGGCGCTTCATATTCGGTTGAGATCGGGTTGTTTTCCACGTTGTCGTAATACGAAATCATTGCGCGTAAATATTGCGCCTGCATCAAATCATCCCGCAACCCGTTAGAATAATACGGTATTTGGGATTCAGATGATTTTTCGTCGACAAAGGCATTTGGCTGGTTACAGCCCTTGTCAATCGCGGCACAGCCGAGCTCCGCAAACCAAATTGGCTTACTTTCAGGCACCCAAGCTGTGGCAGAACTTTGCCTTATGCCGTCAATACGTTCATGATGCGCCTCGGTCCACCAGCTCTTAATATCCTTAAATCGATAGATCCAATCTTCACCATAAGCACCATCCTCAATCGGCGAGCGGATTTGGAAATCGCGCGCGGGCGCATTAGCGTAATACCAATCAAACCCCTCGCCCCCGGCAATATTTCCACACAGATATTCCAGCGAATAAATCGAACCCGCATCGGCATCCAAATGCTCCCGCCCATCACGCCAGTCTGATAATGGCATATAATTGTCGATGCCGATGAAATCCACATTCTCATCTGCCCAAAACGGATCCAAATGAAACAAGCGATCTCCGGTGCCATCCTGCGGCTGATACCCGAAATATTCCGACCAATCCGCCGCATAGCCGATCTTGGTATCTGGGCCCAAAATGCTGCGCACGTCAGCGGCCAGAGTAATCATCGCGTCAACTGCTGGAAATGATCCAGCAGCTCCGCGTATCTGCGTAAGTGATCGCATTTCCGAGCCGATGCAAAACGATAAAACTCCTCCGGCAAGCGAACAAAGATACGCATTGTGCAGAATAAACCGCCTGTACGACCATTCCGCAGGGC
>JBLHMX010000187.1:0-5457 GCA_047622625.1 Paracoccaceae bacterium
ATACCGACGCGATACTCTTGGTTTTTGATTTCTTTTGGGCATCCGATCTGCATTTTTTGTTCCTTTTTGATGCAGGTTTAACTGAGCGATTGGTCCGAGTTTGGATCAGCACTGAAAACAGTGTTGTGCGAATTGCCTTTCAAAACGAGGGGCGGATGGTAGGATTAGCCAAAATTACTCTAGATGAAGCAAGGATCGTGCGAGTTATGGACATCGATGCAACAGATCGTCGGATATTGACGGTGTTACAGAAACATGGGCGTATGCCGAATGCAGAGTTGGCCGAGCGGATAAACCTATCTGCCTCGGCCTGTCATCGGCGTGTACAACGTCTGGAAAAAGTCAAAGTAATCACGGGATATGTGGCCTTGCTGGACCCGCGCGAAGTGGATCGGCGAACCACTGTTTTTGTCGAGATCACCTTGTCAGGGCAGGCCGACGAAGTGCTGGATGCGTTTGAAAAAGGGGTGGCGCGGATACCGGATGTGTTGGAATGCCACTTAATGTCAGGTTCGCATGATTACCTGTTGAAAGTGGTGGCGCAGGACACAGATGATTTTGCACGGATTCACCGTAAATATCTGGCGCGCTTACCCGGTGTGGCGCAGATGCATTCGTCTTTTGCTTTACGCACAGTGTTTAAAACGACGGCCCTGCCGATTTGAGAATTCCGGCAGCCATGAAATCAGCCCAATAAAAATTGGAACCCATACAGGGCGATCATGCCGCTGAATACGGCTCCGATGACAGATCGGAACCACATGCCAACCCCAAAGGCGATCAGGGCCGCCAAAAGGCGCGCAGGATCAAGGTTGCCGTCAGTTGCTGCCGGCCAAACCACGGCTGGCGCTATGAGGCCGGGCATAACAGCTACGGCCACGTAACGCAGGTGACGCAAAGCCCATTCCGGCAGTTCACGCCCGCCGACTAGCCCCAGAAATGAAAACCGGATCAAAAAGCTGCCTACTGCCAGCAAAACAATAACCAACCAGATATTTGTGCTTTCAGGTATCATTTTGCGGCCTATTTTTTAGCCAAAGCTCGATCTGCGCGCCGGTGGCCATAGCAATCAGCGCCGCAATAATGAGCCCAAGATTATAAGGCACCCAAATCAGGGCCAGCGCGCCGATTATTGAAACCAATGCAGCAGCGAAATGCGGCAGACTGCGCATTGCCGGGGCCGTCAGGGCAATAAAGCAAATCGGCAGTGCAAAATCGAGCGAATATTCGGGCGGAATAGCGCTGCCAGCCACAGCTCCAACATAAGAAAACGATACCCAAAAGGGTACGAGCGCAACGAGTGTGCCGAAATAATACGGGATCTTAAACTCAAGCGGCATTTTTGGCACTTCGTCAAATTTCTTGACGGCAACGGCATAGCTTTGATCAACCATAAAGTATGACATCAAAACCCGCATCCGCATGCTGGTTTTACCCAAATGGGGCACAAGCGCCGCGGAATACATCGCCATACGAAGATTAACCGCCAGTGCAGTCAATATGACGATGAAAAGCGGCGCTTGCTCGATCAGCAAGCTTATGGCGGTGAATTGCGCGGCACCTGCAAACACAGTCGAGGTCATGACCATTGTTTCAGTCAGGCTTAAACCGGCTTCGGTTGCGACCACGCCAAACAATAGGCCAAAGGGTATGGCCACCAGAATAAACGGGCTGCAGTCGCGAAAGCCTGCAAACAAGGCGGATTTTTGGTTGGTTATGTTCATTAGAAAGCACTAGATTATTTTTACTATGGGTAGGCTAAAAAAGCAGAGGCTGTCAATTTGGTAAATCATACTGACCTATCAAATCTTGTGATCGCACCGGACCCAACCGCTGATCGTTTGACGCGGCATGTTTCCGGCACGGATCACAATGGCCAACCGGTTGAACTGTCGGTTGTGGAAGAACGCCCATTGACGATCTTTCTGAACAGCCAGGAAATAGTGACGGCGATGACCATTGGTGATTACCCCGAATACTTGGCACTTGGGTTCTTGCGCAATCAGGGCATGCTGTCCACGGACGATGAAATAACGAGCATCGATTATGATGGCGAGCTGGAAACCATCGTTGTGCGTACCGCTGTGGAAACGAATTTTGAAGACAAGCTAAAGAAAAAAACCCGCACAAGTGGTTGCGCAGTTGGCACGGTGTTTGGCGATATGATGGAAGGGCTGGAAGGGTTGGAATTACCTGGTGGCAAAGTTCGAACGTCATGGCTTTATTCTTTGGCACTCCAGATTAACACGATGCCAAGCCTGTATTTGACGGCAGGGGCCATTCACGGAACGGTTCTTTGCGAGGCGGACCAGCCTTTGGTCTATATGGAAGATGTCGGTCGGCATAACGCAGTGGACAAGATCGCGGGTTGGATGTTGTCAGGAAGGGCCGAGGCTGGCAATAAAATCTTGTATACTACTGGGCGACTAACCTCGGAAATGGTGATTAAAACGGCGATGATGGGCATTCCGGTGCTGGCGTCACGATCTGGGTTCACGGCTTGGGGAGTTGAGATTGCACAGGCCGTTGGGTTGACGCTGATTGGTCGGATGCGTGGCAAAAGGTTTGTCTGTTTAAGCGGGCAAGATCGGCTGATTTGGGATGCTGATCCGGAACAGATCAAGGATGAAGCGGGTAAATCCCGGCGCAAGGCGGCAAAAGAATGAAACCCCTGGGCGTTATTCTAGCAGGCGGTCAAGCCCGGCGTATGGGTGGTGGCGACAAAGCGATGTTGATGCTGTGTGGGCAAACCTTGATGCATCAAGTGATCGAACGTCTTGCCCCGCAAGTTGCGGAAATAGCGATCAACGCAAACGGCAACGCGTCGCGGTTCAATGAATTTAGCTTACCGGTAATTGCCGACAGTATTATCGACTTCGCGGGACCATTGGCCGGTGTTTTGGCCGGTCTTGATTGGGCTGCAGCCAAGGGCGCGTCACATATCGTGACCGTGGCCGCAGACACGCCGTTTTTCCCGACAGATCTGGTTCAAAAGCTAACGGGTGAAGGTTCCTGCATTGTCTTGGCGGCTACCCCTGATCCAAAGCGCGGTTTATCGCGACATCCGACCTTTGGTTTGTGGCCTGTAGATTTGCGCGAAGACTTACGCGCGGCCCTTGCTGATGGAACGCGCAAGGTTGTTGACTGGGCTGATCGGCATAATTCGACTACGGCCGAGTTTTCGATAGACCCGTTTGATCCCTTCTTTAACGTCAATCGCCCAGAAGATATGGTGACAGCTGAATTGATGCTAAAGGGGATAAACCTGTGAGAATATTTGGCATCGTTGGCTGGAAAAACAACGGCAAAACAGGATTGATGGAACGTCTTGTCGCTGAAATCACCCAACAAGGCTTTGCAGTGTCGACCATCAAACATGCGCATCATTCCTTTGATGTGGATCACCAAGGCAAAGACAGTTTTCGCCACCGCGAGGCCGGAGCGCACGAGGTTTTATTGGCATCGCGCAACCGTTGGGCCTTGATGCATGAAGTGCGGGCCGAGGAGGAACCGACGCTGGCAGAATTGCTGGAGCATTTAAGTCCCGTCGATTTGGTGTTGATCGAGGGCTACAAGCGCGACGATCATGCAAAGATCGAGGCTCATCGCACAGCGACGGGTCAGCCGTTGATTGCACGCGATGACGCAAGTGTGATGGCGGTGGCCAGCGACGTGCCACATGCGGGGTTGGATCAGCCCGTTTTCGCATTGGACGATACCGCAGAAATCGCCGAATTTATATTGCGCCATGTCGGGCTGAAACAGTGAAACCACCTGTCCTGAAAGACGATTGTTTTGCTTTGCCATCAGGGGTGCATTGGACCCCGGTCGACGAAGCGCTTGATCTTTTACGGACGCGTCTAGCTTGTGTAGTTGGCACAGAAACTTTGCCGATCATGCAGGTATCAGGGCGTGTACTTGGGCAGACCGTCCGTGCGATCAGGTCTAACCCTCCGACTGCGAATTCTGCGATCGATGGTTTTGGGTTTGCCCATTCTGCACTTGGCGATGGTACGCAAGTTCTGGCGCTGCTTGACGGGCGTTCGGCGGCAGGCGCGCCTTATCATGGCGTGGTCCCACATGGATCTGCAGTTCGTATTTTGACAGGCGCCACCCTTCCGGCAGGTGTCGATACGGTCGTTATGCAAGAGGATGTTGCCGTATCTGAAGGCCAGATATCATTTCAGTCGGGCCTAAAAGCGCGGGCAAATGCGCGAAGAGCTGGCGAAGATGTTTTGGCTGAGGACACACTGTTTCAGCAAGGCCACAAACTAAGCCCACAGGATATCGCTTTGTTGGCTGCTGCCGGTTTGGGCGAGGTCTCGGTTTATAAGCGGCTGCGGGTTGGCGTGCTTTCGACCGGCGACGAAATTAAACCAGCAGGTTCAAAAGCCAACAAGGATCAGATTTATGACGCCAATCGCCCTATGTTGCTGGCAGTTCTGGCGCGTTGGGGAATGGATACCATCGATTTGGGTCATGTCGGGGATGATCGAATTGACCTGCGGGATCGGTTGGATAGTGCCGCCAAACAAGTTGATGCGATCCTGACATCAGGGGGTGCATCGGCTGGGGAAGAAGATCATCTATCGGCCATATTAGCCGCCGAAGGGCAGGTTCAGTCTTGGCGTATTGCGTTGAAACCAGGCCGACCTTTGGCGTTGGGAATGTGGCAGGGTGTACCGATTTTTGGTCTGCCGGGAAATCCGGTTGCGGCATTTGTTTGCACGTTGATATTTGCCTGCCCGTCATTGGCTTTGATGGGCGGGGGCGATTGGGCTTTGCCGCAGGGTTTCATGGTTCCGGCGGGTTTTGCCAAAGTGAAAAAGGCAGGGCGTCGGGAATTTTTGCGCGGGCGGATGGAAGACGGACAGGTGAAAATATTCCGCTCAGAGGGGTCGGGTTTGATTTCTGGATTAAGTTGGGCGAACGGTCTGGTGGAATTGTCGGACGAGGCCCAGACAGTTGCAAAAGGCGACCCGGTGCGGTTCATTCCCTACGGTAGTTTTGGGCTGTAAATCAGACGGTCGATGCAGCGGAATATTTATTAGTCAAACGTGCCAGCAACACGGCCAAGCAACATAAAGGCGCGGGCCGTTCGCGTCTCGCCCATATCAACCAGCTCTTGATCGCTTGCGTTGGCTTCAAATTCACCAAGAACTGTATCAAATTGCCGCAAAAAGTGATGCGCGGCATCTTTGAAAACGGGGTCTTGCTTTATGCGACCACCGGCAAGGGCTAAACACGAACGGTCGCGAATTCCACCTAATCCTGCTACGGCCGGGCCGCGTTCGCCGCTGGCAAACCGCCGCCACGTGTCGGCGCGCGGGCGATCGGGGCGCAGATCGTCCATATAGATGCCATCTTGCGAAAGAAGCGTCAGAACGTCTTGGGACGCACGGATCATTTTCGCCACGTCGCGGTCATCAAGTGCCCGGCGCAGTGTGCGAAACCCTT
>JBLHMX010000188.1:0-5455 GCA_047622625.1 Paracoccaceae bacterium
TCGGCGCCACAAAAGGGTTGGAGTGCGTCGCCATCTGCTGGTTTGGTGATGATGAACGAGGCGGCGAAAGCCCGTGTTGAAGAAACTACATCGACCAGTTTCGCCATTGACCTAAAGAAATGGCTGTCGATCATGCAGGCCTATGAAAACGGTGGTCACGCGTATCACGCGACTATGCCGACTGATGCGTTGAAGAAATTCCGCGATATTATGTTGGAAACCAAAGACTATGGCTTTGACAAACTGCGCGGTGCCCAATGGGAACTTGGCAATCGTGTTCGCGAATTATTGGCCGTGCGAGGCGTTAAATCCGTGGCGGCTGATGGGTTTGGTGCGCCCGGTGTTGTGGTTAGCTATACAGATGACCCGGGTCTGCAAAATGGCAGCAAATTTGCCGCCCAAGGCCTTCAGATCGCGGCAGGGGTGCCTTTGATGTGTGATGAACCCGGAGATTATTCAAGTTTTCGTCTGGGGCTTTTTGGGTTGGACAAGTTAAAGGATGTGGACGGCGCAATTGGACGGCTGGAAACAGCGCTTGATACTGTTCTTTAAGTCAGGCCAAGCCCGACTTTCATCAAGGCTTTGCGCAAAGGTGTTACGCCGTGCAGGGTTTTTAACCCCAACCGCCGCAGTTCGCGTGCGGTGGGGTTGCTTGCCATTGAAACGCGGTTCAGCATGTCGATGCCAGTGACGCGGGCTTTGATTTCTAACCAACGCGCACGGTGGTAACTCTTCAACATCTCTGATGATCCCAAATTGGTCGGATCGGCTATGGCAAGGTCAAGCAATGCCGCTGTGTCCGCCAAACTCATATTCAGACCTTGCGCGCCAATTGGTGGCACGACGTGGGCCGCTTCGGCGATTAGGGCTGTGCGTTGGCCATACAAGCGATCTGCGATTTGGCTGATGATCGGCCAGACGGAGCGTTTACCGATAAGTTTCATCGGGCCAAAAAGATGGGCAGAGCGTTCGAATATTGCGGCCTCAAAATCTGCGGTATTTAGGCCAAGTAGTGCATGGACACGCGGCCCCTTTTCCATCCAGACGACGGAAGAACGCGGCACGCCATCAAGATCTGGCAATGGAACCAGCGTGAACGGCCCGCCGGTTTGGTGAATTTCAGTCGAGACATTTTGATGTGGCGTCGGATGGGTGACGGAAAATGCCAACGCTTTTTGCCCATAACGCCATGTTTTTGCACCGATATCGCATTGCGCGCGGATGTTGGAATTGCGCCCATCTGCAGCAATCAGCAATTTTGCTGTGACCAAGGTGCCGTCGCTTAACTGTACGCGCGCTTGGGATTGGCGCGATGTCAGTTTCCCTGTTGATGTGTTTGGTAAAAACGCGACGTTGGGCAGGGCGCCGATCTTGGAAAGCATCTCGCGGCGCAAAAGCCAATTTGGCAGGTTCCAGCCAAACGGCGTACTAGAAATATCGCTGGCGTCAAAATCAGCGCTGTCGCGAGCGGTAAAACTTTCCCCTCCCACGTCAACGATGCACATCACTTGCAAGGCCGCCGCGTGCCGGGCCAATTGATCCCAAAGGCCGATCCGATCCAAAAGCCGTTGGGACGGTTGTAAGAATGCGGTTGTGCGGTTGTCGGTATTTTTTGTGTGTTCCGCTGCAGACGGAGGGGCAGGGTCAACACAAATCACAGAGAAACCCGCGGACCCAAATGCGCATGCCGCTGTCAGCCCTGCGACGCCAGCACCAGAAATCAAGATATCTGTTTTCAGTAATTGCATGGCTAAATCCTAGGGCGGATAAAGGGGGTCGGAAAGCCCCAGATTACTATCTGCGACACAAGGTCTAAAATTTGTACCACAAAAGGTTTGCATCGATTAGGGAAGCGCAAAAACTACTCCGCTACTCCGCTACTCCGCTACTCCGCTAGTCCGCTAACGCATTCGCGATGATGTGCAATCTAGCAATCCTAAGCGTCGACAATCTGCGACAAAAACGCAGCCAGGTTTGTAGTTTGGTGGTGAATGTGGGCTGCCTTTTGTGGGTGCTCAGGGCCCACCAACACGCATTTCATGCCCATTGAATTGGGCGCCTTTAAGTTACGGTGGTCATCCTCAAACATTGCCGCCGTGTTTGGGTCAAACCCATCAAGGCCAAAGACCACATCAAACGCGGCCCTTTCGGGTTTCGGAAGATAATTCGCATGTTCCACCCCGTACATTGCATCAAATATGCCGTCTAAACCGCGTGCATCAGTCACGCGTTCTGCATGAATTTTTGGCCCATTTGTGTAAATAATCTTACGCCCGGGCAATGCTGTAATCTTTGCACGCAAATCTTCGTCGGGCACCAATCCTGACAGATCGATGTCATGCACAACGTCCAAATAGGGGCTTGGATCGACGTTATGTTCGCGCATTAAGCCCGCCAATGTCGTGCCATAAGTTTGCCAGTAATGATCCCGCAAATGATCCGCAGTTTTTCGATCAACACCAAGGGCATCAACAACATAGTTAGTCATCAGAACTTCGATCTGATCGAACAGGCGCGCTGACGGCGGATAAAGAGTGTTATCGAGGTCAAACACCCAGGTTTGCACATGGGAAAAATCGGATTTTATCATGTTTCGACAATATTTCAGCCGCCAATCCGTTGCAAGCTCGCCTTCGCCCTTGATCGAAATGGTCAACAGCGGTTAGCCTGTCGATCATTGTATACGAGAGGGTAAAATGGCCGGCGGAACAGAAGTACAAAAAGACGCTTACGATTTGATTTTGGACGCGATTGATGTTGGGGACTATGTTCCGGGTGATCGGTTGGTCGAAAGCGAACTTGCCGAACGGTTTGGCATGTCGCGCACGCCGATCCGCGAGGCATTACAACGGCTTGAAACGCAATCCATGTTAACCCGCACGGGCCGCAGTCTGATCGTCGCATCGCTTGACCATAATCAACTGGCCGAACTTTATGCAGTCCGCGCCGAACTTGAAGGTCTGGCAGTTCGTCTGGCCGCCCAGCATGCCACCCCAGAAGAGGTGCGTGTTCTCGTCTCTATGGTCGCAAGTGATCTCGAACTAGTTAACGACCCAAGCAAACTTAGCCGCGCAAACCGGCGGTTTCACAAGCAACTTCATCTGGCCAGCCATAACCGGTATCTGATTTCACAGCTTGATTTGGTGCACCGCTCGATGGCTTTGCTGGCCACCACGTCTCTGGCCGCTGATGGCCGCGGGTCGGTGGCATTGGCCGAGCATGGCGACATCGTGAAAGCGATTGCAAACGGTGACGGTGAAAAAGCATCGATCGCGCTGAAACAACATTTATCTCAAGCATTTGAAATGCGTTTAAAGATCGATGCCGGCGAAGTGGAAACATTTGGTTAACTACATTTTGGTGTTGCTGATCCCGTGTTTGGTCTTGTCCCAATAAAACGGCGCAAACAAAACTTCATACATGGCCTTATACGCAGCGATAGTGCCAAGTGGCCAATAAAACACCATTGTCGGCACCCACAGGATCAGAAAACGATGGTTCTTGCCGGACGTCGCAACAACGCCCAATAATGCAAGGATGATTTCCGATCCGACGAACGTCACTCCAAGTATATTCCAAGCGACATCAGGCAGCATCGCAGCAAACCCTGGCGTGAATCCGAATGAAATAAGCCAAAACGACCAAATCGCGGGTGCCAGCAGAAAGCTCGAAAGCGTGCCCAGCAGTATCACTTGAAACGTCAAAAACCCTTTGGGTCCCAGATCCCGCCACAAGGCGCGTGGATTTCGCATATGGGTAATCCACGTCATCGCATACCCTTTCAACCAGCGCGACCTTTGCTTTACCCACGGGATCGTATGGCAGTTGGCTTCTTCATAGGTTGTCGTCGGCTCAAACGCGCAGCGATAGCCAAAACGTGCCAGTCGCATGCCAAGGTCGGCGTCTTCGGTGACGTTGTGTGCATCCCAAGCGCCAAGTTTTTGCAGGGCTTCGCGGCGAAAAAAGACGCTGGTTCCTCCAAGCGGCACTGGCAATTTCATGCGCTCAACCCCTTGTAAAACAAGGCGAAACCAGATCGCATATTCAATTGTAAAACACCGTGCCAACCAGTTTTGATTTAGATTATAGTAATCAAGGTAGGCTTGAATGCAGGCAACGTCAGGCCCCACACGCTGAAAATGGCGCACAATCCGCTGGATTTGGTCGGGCTCTGGTGCATCCTCGGCGTCATAAATCCCGATGATTTCGCCCCAACAAAAATCAAGCGCGTAATTCATGGCCCGGGGCTTGGTTTTTAACTTGGATCGAGGGGCTTTTATGATGCGCATCCAAGGCGGTAACTGAATATCATGCACAGCACTTAGCGTTTTCTCGTCGCTCTCTTCCAGCACAAGACAGATATCCAACAGCTCTTTTGGGTACTCTAACCGCGTCAACCGCGTAATCAGTTTCGGTAGAACGGTTTCTTCCTGATAAAGCGGCACGATCACCGAAACGCGGGGCAGGCGATCGACAGGCGGTGGTTCAACAAGCACGTCGTCTTCGTAATTACGCCTGTTCAGCCAAACTTTTAACTGTTGGCCAAGTGCGGTTAATCGCAAGCCCGTCATTGCCAGAAGGTTAAGCATAACCCAAAAAAATAGAACCCAGATCGCAGCCGTGGGAAGTGCAATACCAAGTGTTATCAGGCCGATAACAAACCCAAGAATAAGCGGGCGACCGACAGGCCGCGCCCAAGTGCGACAGCTTAGATCAGGTGGGCATAAGTTTTCGGCCTTTTCTGTCAGCTGCGATTTCCACAACTTTGCTGTTTGCAAGTTAAGCGAGGTGCGTGTTGTTATAGCCATGCTTACAGGCCCAACGTTGTCGGGAATTTCGGCGCGAACTTGATCGAACCCCGCAGGATTTGCGGTGGCAATCAGAACGTGGCCATTACTACGACGCCAAGGCAAATAGCCGTGTTTCAAGCATTCAGCCGCATCAAAATCATTTAGCAGGCGTCCGTCTGGCGGGTGACGTTCGAAATCTGCGACGGGCGCGCGAAATTGCTCGGACAACGCTGTTAGCAAATCAGTTTCCGAAATCATTCCGTGGGCGCATAAAATTTCGCCCAGTTGCACGTCTTCGTTCTTTTGGTGGGCAAGTGCTTGGGTCAGATCCTCAAGGCTTAACCCGGCTTTTCGGCACAGGATCTGACCAAGCAAACGGCGCGGAGGGGCAGAGGTAACTACAAGAGCATTTTCTTGAAAATCGCGACTATCGACAAGTTTTATATGTTGCAAAGACATGTAATCGTTAACCAAAATTATTTCCCGCACTAGATGAACAGGTCTAGGTTAATGATGTATTAACAGAAGCTTAACTTTCGTAGGCTGGCTCCATAGAGGCCACAAATCGCTCAAATAAGTAATAACTGTCTTGCGGCCCCGGGCTTGCTTCGGGGTGTTGCTGCACAGAAAAGACTGGACGATCCGCAATTCGTATGCCGCAGTTT
>JBLHMX010000189.1:0-5436 GCA_047622625.1 Paracoccaceae bacterium
ACCTCTTGCCCATTGAACTTCGGCCCTATTCCCGGACAGTGGGGTACTTTACCCCTGTCCATGAAAGGAACACCAAATGGGACAACATCGAAGAACATATACCGACGAGTTTAAGGCAGGCGCTGTTGATCGGCTTTATGAGCCTGGCGCAACCCAAGGCAGCGTAGCCAAAGAGCTTGGAATAACAGGCACACAGTTGAAGACGTGGCGGCTTGAGATTGAGGCGTTTGGCTCTGCGGAAGCGAAGCGGCGTGCGAGCGCTGATGCGGCAGAATTGGACCGCCTTCGCAAAGAGAATAAGCGTCTAGCGCAGGAAGTGGAGATTTTGCACAAGGCATCGGCTTTTTTCGCGACAAGGGCGGTGAAACCATGATGAACAAGCGAGCTTTCATCACTGCCCGTAAAGCGCAATATGCGGTTTCCACATTATGTCGCCTTCTTGAGGTGTCTCGGGGTTGGTTCTATGGTTTTCGGGCCAGTCAGACAGCCAGAGATCAGCGTCAAGCTGACCGGAAAACCCGGGATGATGAGTTGTTTCCAAAGATCAAAAGCTTCTTCAAAGCCAGCAAGAAGTGTTACGGGTCCAAGCGCATTCATCAGGACTTGCTAGCGGATGGTGAGATTGTCTCTGAGCGGCGTGTGGCCAGAATAATGAAAGAAAACAAGGTGTCTCCTCTTTTCCGTAAGCGGCGAAAGCCGGTCACAACCGACAGTAATCACAAACTGAAGCCTTCACCAAACCTCCTGAAACAGAAGTTTCACTGCCAGACGCCAAACACAGTTTGGTTGGCAGATATTACCTATATCGACACGGATGAAGGTTGGCTTTACCTAGCTGGCATCAAAGATATGGCCACGCGAGAAATTGTCGGCTGGGCAATGGAGGATCACATGCGTGCAGAGCTCTGCTGCGATGCTCTGAAGATGGCTCTGGGGCGCAGAGGTCCAGTTTCCGGACTAATCCATCACAGCGACAGAGGTAGCCAATATGCTGGCGGAAAATACCGAAAATTGATTGGTAAGGCGCACCTCACTCAATCTATGAGCCGCAAGGGTGAATGTCTGGATAACGCTCCGATGGAGAGCTTCTTTGCGTCTCTGAAAAAAGAATTGGTGCATCGCCAGCGCTTCAGAACGCGTGCGCAGGCCAAGGCTGCTATTTTCGAGTACATTGAGGTTTTCTACAATCGGCAGCGCAGGCATTCCAGCATCGGCTACCAAACACCTGTACAGGCTTTTGAAGATATGACTTGGAAAATGGCCGCATAGGGTCAATAGTGAAATTGTCCGGAAACGGGGACGAAGTTCAGTTTAAGTTGTTCATCAAGGCAAGACCAACTACGCACGGCAAACGACTGCAATGCACATGAGGCAACGAAGGCATGAGCAAGCGGACATTTTACGATCAATGGCACCGTATTTCCGAATTGCGCATTGGGTTGCGCTCTGCTGTAACCGTGCGTTTGCATCACTATCGTAGTGAACCTTGGTATGTTTATTACGATCCCGGTCACAACGGGTTCTTCCGCGCCAGGCCGGAAACGCATCGTCTGGTTTTAGAGATATCGCCAGAACGCACGTTGAACGAAATTTGGCGCAGTTTTGTTGACACGTCGCCGAAAACTGCCCCTGGCCAACAAGATTTTTTTGAGCTGATCATGGCGCTTTACAAAGCCAACATGATTTTCATCGAAGGTGGCGTCAGTGAAACGCGCCTGCTTGAGCGGGCGCTCAAGAAAAAGAAAAAGCCCCTGCCTGCCAAGATTTCAGAGCTGTTATTTTTTCGCATTCCGCTGTGGGATCCTGAACCGTTTTTGGAACGATCCAAGTCTGCAATCAACGTCGTTTATAGTTGGCCAGTTGTTTTGATGGTCGCATTGGTTGTTCTTTGGGCAGGCGTGGAATTTGCCTTGGGCTCTGACCGGATTTTTGCCCAATCCGGGAGCATCCTGCAATCGCACAATTTGATATCCTTGTTCATCGCCACTTTTGCCACCCATTTTTTTCACGAACTTTCGCACGCAGCCTTGTGTAAATATTTTGGCGGGCACGTGCGTACGATGGGCATTATGCTGCTGATGTTCACGCCCCTGCCTTACGCCGATGTCTCCGCGAGCTGGAGCATGAGAAACCCCAAACAGCGCGCCATGATTGGTGCCGCTGGGATGTATGCCGATTTGTTCTTTTGCGCTGTTTCGGTGGTTGTGTGGGCGTATTCGCCACCGGGGGCCATCAATGAAATTGCGATGAACCTGATGTTTGTGACCGCAGTTTATACATTTGTATTTAACATCAATCCGCTCATGCGTTTTGATGGCTACTATATTTTGTCGGATTTGACGGCTATACCCAACTTGCATACGGCTGCAAAAACCCAATTTGACGCTGTTTTCCGTAAGATATTTCTAAAGGAACCGTTCAAGCCAACCGAAAGGGTCAGTACCAGACGCCGCGTGTTTCTGTATTGCTTTTTTGTGACCTCGTTTATTTATCGAAATATGGTAATGATCGGAATTGTATTGTTCGTCGCTGACCAGTATTTTGGCTTTGGCATGATGGCAGCAGCTGCCGTTGCGTATAACTCATTTATCGCCCCCTTGGGGAAGGTCCTCAAACCTTTAAGGAACCCGCAGTTCATGTCAAAGCACAAGATAGGGCTTCGGATTTCGGCGATTATCCTCGCTGTTTTGGTATTTGCATTCCTCTTTGTGCCGCTGCCTTACAGCCGGTATCTGGATGGTATCGTCGAGGCGCAAAACAAGACCAGAGTGTTCATCCCCCACACCGGCATCATCGACCGCGTTGATGTGCGTTCAGGCGAGAGCGTGACCAAAGGGCAAATTGTTGTAACTCTGACAAACCCTGAACTAGACAAAAAACGGGACGTCGGGCTGGCACGGCTTCAGGGGGCAAAGGCCCGCGCGCAAGACGCTATTTCAAAGGGCTCTGTCGAATTGGCCGCAATTCAGCAGGAAATTTTATCGATCGCTGACACGCTCTTGGAAATGGATAGAAATGTCTCACAACTGGTCATCCACGCAGAACAAGATGGCACTTGGATTTCAGGTGGCGTGGAATTTCAGTCTGGTACATGGGTTATGCAAGGGACCGAAGTCGGGCAAATCGTCAATGACCAAGATCACAAATTTCTGGCCGTCGTAAAACAGGAAACCGGGCGCGCGATCGCCCTGTTTGACCCTAATTCGGCATCTATCAAAGTTGAGGGCAATCGTGAGGCGACCTACAAAATCAAGACGCTCAAAATTATTCCATATTCGCGCAACGAATTGCCGTCGGCTGCACTTACCCCATTGGCAGGCGGCAACGTTGCCATTTCCACGTCGGATCCGAACGACCCGAAAGCCATTGAGCGGTTTTTCCTGGTTGCTGCGACATTGGACGGCACCGAAAAACACGTGTCTATCATTGACGGGCGCTCCGGGTGGTTACGTATAGAATTACCACCCTTAACCGCAGCACAGCGCACTGTTTTGACGATCCGGCAGTTTTTTCAAAAACGGTATAAACTGTAATGTTAAGGGATACTCTCCAAACGCTTCTGGAACGCCATCGTATAGATGAACAAGGTAACCAGCCGTCCGGTTGGCATGACGAGGTTGTCCAAAATATTTACCCGTCCAAACAGTTGCAGGTATTGGCCACCCATCGCGAAGAATACGAACCGCTGAAAATCGATAAAATTGGGCGCTACTTCAGTTTGATATTTTCCAAAATGGATCGGCCCTTGTCCCGCTTAGGGAAACTTGCGGACCAAACGATCGCGCAACGGCCACAATACGAGAAATTGGACGCAGACGCCTTTGACGCGCGACTTGTTGAAATCGCAAGCCGTTCCCGCTTTGAACATAGCGCCGCATTGCCGCAACTGGGAAAATTTGAAACAGAAGTTTTTGCGGCCGTATCCGAAGCCGTGCGGCGCGTGAACGGGTTTCGGCCACACCGCGAACAATTGATTGGCGCGATGGCCCTGCTCGAGGGCAAAGTTGCTGAAATGGCGACCGGAGAAGGCAAGACAGTAACTGCCAACATGGCGTCAATTGTGGCAGCCTGGCGCGGTTTGCCTTGTCATGTTGTCACTGCGAACGACTATTTGGCCTCTCGTGATTGCGAAATCGGTCAGCCGCTGTTTGCCTTGTGTCGGGTCAGTGCCGCTAGCGTCACCGGTGACACGGCACCAGATGCACGCGAAGCCGGCTATGCACACGACATTGTTTATACAACCGCCAAGGATTTTCTGGCCGATCATTTGCGCGACGATCTAGCGATGAACGCGCAATCTGAACGCCTACGGTTTTGCCTGGATGCGGCGCGCGGCGGCGCAGGTACAAGCAACGATGGTGTGGTTATGCGCGGCGTTTTTCAGGTCATCGTCGATGAGGCCGACAGTGTTTTGATTGATGAAGCGGTAACGCCTTTGATCATTTCAGCCCCGCATCCCGATGATTTGCTAGAACAGGCCGCCAAAATATCAGTGGCCCTTGCGCACGCGTTGGAAACGCCAACAGATTTCACGGCCAACAAGACGCTGCGCAATATAGAAGTGACAAATTCTGGGCGCCAAAAAATATATGCTTTGGCAAAGGGCTCGGGTCCATTCTGGCAGCGACGGGACCGCGCCGAAGAACTGGTCAAGCTCGCGCTGCACTCGATCCACCTGATGACCCTAGATCAGCATTATGTAATCGAAGAAGAAAAAGTTGTGCTGGTCGACGAGCTGACAGGCCGGCTGGCACGGCAACGCACCCTGTCGTTGGGTATGCAACAAGTTTTAGAAGCCAGTCTAGGGTTAGAAATTTCTGACCCTAGCGAAGTCCGCGCCCGTCTTAGTTTTCAACGCTATTTCCGACGGCTACCAAAAATAGGCGGCATGACAGGTACCGCCAAAGAAGCACGAGGCGAGTTTGCCAAAGTCTACGGACTGAATACGATGCCCGTGCCCACGCACGAAAAAAACCGCCGCAAATTTCTGCGCCACAAGGTTTTCCACACCGAAGATCAAAAAATGCAGGCAATTGCCCGTGACGTCAGTGTGCTTTCCCAGGCCGGTCGAGCCGTTCTTGTCGGCGTGCGGTCCGTTCAAGTGAGCGAAGTGCTACATCAACAGTTTGTTAATAGTCATCCAAATCAGCACATCGAAATACTGAATGCAATTAACGACGCAGAAGAGGGCAATATTGTTTCGGGCGCAGGTCAAGACGGTGCTGTTACGATCGCCACGAACATGGCAGGTCGCGGCACGGACATTAAGATCTCAAAGGCCGTCGAAGACACCGGTGGATTGCACGTTATTATCGCTGAAACCAATGATTTTTCACGTATTGATCGGCAGCTGATTGGCCGTTGCGCACGCCAAGGCGACCCAGGAAGCGTCCAGCGCTATGTCTCACTTGACGAAGAGGTGGTACGGCGTTTCTT
>JBLHMX010000190.1:0-5294 GCA_047622625.1 Paracoccaceae bacterium
GGAAACGCGGTCGCCTAAAGCCAATCAAATTTTGATAAACTGGAGCGAAGAAAAGCACAAGTTCTTGCAGATTTGTCCTAAAGAAATGTTGCCAAATTTGAAGCATCCGCTTTCAATTGTGGATAGTGAAAGTCAATCAGCTTAGCAGCTTTGCTATTGTGTTGTCGCGGTCTATAAACGCGGCGTGGCAGTCAAAAAGAAAACAGCGCGAAAGAAACGCGGAAAAACGAAACAGGGATTCCTTGGAATTCAGGTGCGCAAAGCACTGCGCATAACTGCGCGTGTGTTTTGGGCGGCGTTAAGTATTCAAGCTGTCATCATATTTCTTTTCGCATTTATCAACCCGCCGACGAATATTTACATATTAAGTGAAAGCCATCGACTTGGCGGGGTCAAACAAGATTGGGTGGCATTAGAAGATATTTCACCCGATGTGGCCCGTGCAGTTGTCGCGGCTGAAGACGCGAATTTTTGTCAACATTGGGGCTTTGATCTGGCGGCTATCCGATCCGTTGTAACTGCAGGTTCCGGGCGACTTCGAGGGGCATCAACCATATCACAGCAAGTTGCCAAGAATGTATTTCTGTGGCCGAAACGAAGTTGGACCCGAAAGTTATTCGAGGCAGAAACCACCCTGATGATAGAGCTGTTTTGGAGCAAACGACGCATCGTCGAGGTTTACGTAAACGTTGCAGAATTAGACGAGGGTGTGTTTGGGGTTGGTGCGGCCGGGCCTCATTATTTCGGTGTGAAGGCTGGTGATTTGACGCTGCATCAGGCCGCTAGACTGGCAGCAGTGTTGCCTAACCCAAAGGGCAGATCGGCCGTCAATCCTAGCGCAAGAATTCGCAAACGCACCAGTTCGATCATTCAGGGTGCGCGCACGATTCAGGCTGATGGCCGTGACGGTTGTTTCAGTGGTTGATAACTGCATCACGAGCGGGCAAATAGGTACAAACTGTCAGAATGTAAGCTGTTAACATGCATCGTTTGTATCATATCCCGCTGTCCCCGTTTTGCCGCAAGGTGCGGCTAGTACTTGCGGAAAAAAAGATCGAAGTCGAACTGATAGAAGAACGGCCCTGGGAAAAACGCAAAGATTTCATACAGATGAACCCCGCACAGGCTGTGCCGGTGTTGAAAATTGATAAACTTGCGTTGTCTGACAGCATAGCGATTTGCGAATATTTGGAAGAAGTGCATCCGGAACCGGCACTTTTGCCAGATGGCTATGCAGAACGGGCCGAGGTTCGCCGCCTTATTGCTTGGTTCGATGACAAGTTCCATCGCGAAGTAACAGCGAATTTGTTGTACGAACGGGTGAACAAGAAGATCAGGCAGTCTGGGTATCCGGACAGCAAAAATGTCAAATCTGGGGCGCGAAACATTAAGTTTCATTTGGATTACATGACATGGCTGTTGGAACAACGTCGTTGGTTAGCAGGCGACCGCCTGACATTGGCAGACTTTACAGCAGCTGCGCATCTTTCCTGTCTTGATTATATTCGAGACGTCGATTGGGATCGATCCGCGTTGGTCAAAGACTGGTACGCAACGATCAAGTCTCGTCCGGCGTTTCGGTCTTTGCTTGCAGACAATATTCCCGGATTTCCTCAGCCTGATCATTATGCGGACCTTGATTTTTGAGCGGCCTAACTAAGGCTTTGAAAGATCACGCCCTTGCAGAAGGGTTTAGCGCAGTTCGGATTTGTCGGCCCAGTTCTATCCCTGACGCCGCCGGAAAATTGGCCGAATTTGTTGGGTCCGGGTATCATGGGCAAATGGGTTGGATGGCTGAACGTATGAACTGGCGGGGCGATCCAACTGCGCTGTGGCCACAGGCGAAATCCGTGGTGATGCTAGCCGAAAACTACGGGCCAGCTCATGATCCGCTGGCCATTCTCGACCAAAAAGATCGAGGCGCAATTTCGGTTTATGCTCAGAATAAAGATTACCACGATGTTTTGAAAAAGCGGCTAAAGCGCGTTGGCCGCTGGCTAATTGACCAATCACCAAATGCGGAAATCAAGGTTTTTACTGACACCGCCCCGGTTATGGAAAAGCCACTTGCCCAAGCTGCTGGACTTGGCTGGCAAGGCAAACACACCAATCTGGTCAGTCGTGAACTTGGCAGTTGGTTCTTTCTTGGCGCGATATTTACCACGTTGGATCTTGCACAAGATCAAGCTGAAACCGATCATTGTGGATCATGCCGCGCTTGTTTGGATGTATGTCCAACCGATGCGTTTGTAGGCGCATATAGGTTGGATGCTAGGCGTTGTATTTCGTATTTGACCATCGAACATAAAGGGCCCGTCGATGAAGGTTTGCGGCCCCTTCTGGGCAACCGGATTTACGGATGTGACGACTGCCTTGCGGTCTGTCCCTGGAACAAATACGCAAGTCGCGCAAGTGAAATGGGCTATCATGGGCGCGAAGAATTAAAGGCCGCGCCATTGTCAGAACTTGCCGCATTGGACGATTCGGCTTTTCGCACGTTGTTTTCGAAATCACCGGTAAAACGCATTGGCCGCGGCCGGTTTGTCCGCAATGTTCTATATGCAATCGGTAATTCCAATGATGTGGCGCTGATACCTTCGGCAACCGCATTGCTTGGTGATTCAGATTTGGCGGTTCGCGATGCGGCACATTGGGCATTGGCGCAGTTGAACGGGCGAAAGACCAAAGCCCCAATTAGGGATACTTAAAAAATGAGAAGGCAGTCAGTTGGGTAACACTTTGTTGGTATTTGGACACGGGTATTCCGCAAGTGCTTTGTCGCAGTTGTTGGTGCCTTTGGGCTGGCGTGTGATCGGCACGACCCGCGATGTTGATCGGTTAGCACATATGGCCGATCTAGGCGTTGAGGGGCGGGTCTGGCCAGGATCTGATCTTAGCGATGATTTGGCGGCCGCAACTCATGTGTTGCTGTCAATCGCGCCTGACGCTGACGGTGATCCGGTTCTTGCCAAGCTCGGCCAAAATTTTCCCAATAACATTAAATGGTTAGGGTATCTGTCGACAACAGGGGTTTATGGCGACCACCAAGGGGGTTGGGTTGATGAAGACACCGCATTGGCCCCGTCTACCCAGCGTGGTCAGTGGCGCGTTCGCGCCGAGGCTGATTGGGCCGCATTGGCAGAAAGCCACAATTTGCCGTTGCACATTTTTCGACTGGCGGGAATTTACGGGCCGGGTCGTGGACCGTTCGCGAAAGTCAGGTCAGGTACAGCCCGACGGATCGTCAAAAAGGGGCAGGTTTTTAGCCGTATTCATCTAGATGATATCGCACAGACGTTGCTGGCGTCGATCAACCAGCCCAATCCTGGCGCGGTTTACAATTTGTGCGATGATGAAGCAGCCCCGCCGGAAGATGTGATCAAAATGGCAGCAGAGCTTTTGAAGTTGCCAGTTCCGGACGCGATTGATTTTGATCGCGCCGATTTGTCTCCGATGGCCCGCAGTTTTTATGCAGAGTCAAAACGAGTCAGTAATCGACGCCTGAAACAACAACTGGGTGTAGAGTTGCGCTATCCAACTTACCGCGAAGGATTGCGCACGCTTTTAGACAGTGAATTAGGGCCCTAAAACGCGAAAGACAGCGGCCAGCCGCTGTCTTTCTGTAACTTTTCTGCAAAAGCAGGGAGCTTAGTTTAAAGCAGCCCATACGATCAGAAGAGCGATCAGTGGCAAAACAACGCCGCCTGAAGAAGAAGAAGAATGCTCTTCCATTACTTCTGGCTCCATCATTGGTTCAGAAACAGCACCAGCAAATGCGGATGTTGCAGCAATTGAAAGTGCGGCTGCGAGAGCGATTGATTTCATTGTATCCTCCAAAAAATTTTGCTTGCCGATTAGCGGGTAAAGGTAATAACCCTACTGCAAGCACCCAAGACTGTACCTCGTTTACTTTTTTAACCCGCTATGATTTGCAATTGCAATGCCTGTTGTCCGGCGGCAAAGGCAGGTTTCAAGAAATGTCGTTAAATAAGCAACACCTGTGTGCCCACTTTCGCCAATTCAAACAGTTCTTGCACATGTTCATTATAGAGTCCGATGCAACCATTGGATGAACGCCGGCCAATTTTACGCGTATCATTGGTGCCATGTATGCGGTAATATTTCCAAGTAAGATACAGTGCGTGCGTTCCAAGCGGATTGTCTTCGCCTGGGCCGATATATTTTGGCCATTCCGGATTACGAATCAACATATTTGGCGTTGGCCGCCATTCCGGCCCAACCTTCTTGCGCGTAATTTTCGTACGCCCAAGTTTAGTAAGTTCTTCCGAAACCGGAACGCTGGTCGGGTAAAGTTTGTAGGTTTCGCCATCTTCAGACCAAAAATGCAAAGCCCGGGACGTAGTATCGACAAGAATCGCCCCTCTTTTAAGATTCGAAAAATACGGTTCCCATGATTTAGCCGTAAAACTGGATATATTGTGGCTGACGGTTCCCGTTACCTCATCTTCTTCGATGATTTCGTCCTGCGCGAACGCACCCGTGGCAAAACCAGAGGCGCCAACCCCCAAGCCTGCGGCTAATGTGCGATTAAACGTCCGCCGGGTGATTAAGTTGCGATTGCGATTGGTCATTAAAGACTCCTCAAGCTGGATTCGGTGTAATTTATTGCCAGAAAGCCTCAGTTACAATTCAAACTGCCGTTATCCGTGCCAGATTTTTCGCCAGTGTTTGAAAGGTGTCACGGAACAGGCTAGGACTTAGGGAAACCTTGCTTATGATCGGTATGATAAAAATGACACGCCTATATGTTGCTTTTCTGGTTATCCTGTTCAGCCTTGGGGCTTGTACGGATGGCGGCTCGAAACTTGGGTCCGACGGCAAGCCGTTGAAAAGTCTATTTCGGATCGGCAAATCAGATACCGGAAAGATCCAGTTTCGCGTATTGGATTCCGTCAACGCCCTGCGCGTTGCCAGTGGATTGCAAGCAGTCGAACTTTCCGCAGAACTAAACGCAGCGGCCGCAACCCATTCCCAAGACATGTCAGTGCAAAACCGCCCTTGGCATTTTGGGTCTGACGGTTCCAGCCCAATCGATCGGGTCGCGCGTACGGGATATACGGGCAGCATGTTGGGTGAAAACATTTCAGAGACCTTTGAAAGCGATGTCGAAACATTGGCGGCTTGGATGCAAGAAGAAGCCACACGCGCCGTCATTCTTCACCCAGATGCGCGGCACATGGGGCTAAGCTGGTTTCAGGAAAGCAATGGCAAGATCTGGTGGACGCAAGTTTTTGGCGGCTAACGCCTAAGGCAATATGTCGATCTGTGTACCA
>JBLHMX010000191.1:0-5275 GCA_047622625.1 Paracoccaceae bacterium
GAAAAGACTTTTGCAATTCAGCAAGCGAAGCCACCCCGTTGGCTGCACTGTCAATCAAGGCCTTGGGAATGACAGTTGCGGTTTCATCCGCGATTTCGGCCAGAATCCCGTGATATGATTTTCCGGCCTCAATGGCAGCCCGCAGCCGTTCACGGGCAAGGGTCAAGTCAATACTTTTGGCAGAATTAACTATGTTAGTTGATAGCTCTTCGACCTCAGTTCGGGCAGCCGACAATTGTCCGGAAACTTGGCTGGCGACTTTGTCTAACGTTTCAGACAGCACTTTGTTATTTTCGATCTGTCGCGCAAAATCAGATTTTAGCGCATCAATTTCGTCGCCATATTGAGAGACCAATTCTGCGGTCACCGCATTGATTTCACCGCCCGATTGGGAAAGGTTTTCAGTCAACCGCACCCGAGCAGCCTTAAGCGCATCCAGCGTTTCGCTCAGGCTGGTTTCATTTTCGGCCAACTTTGCAGAGATTTGTGCCGACTGTTCCGCAAGCGCCGATTTTAAATTGACTATATCTTGTTCTAAGCTTTGAACTGGCAGTCCTTCCAAGGCTGCGATACGCGCCTCGGCTGCTGCAAGTTTTGATGAATATTCCGCCGCTATTGCAGGCCCATTATCGGGCACATCAACTGTCGGGTTGATATATCCTGCTGCAAAATAGCCAAATAGCGCCGCGATCGCGCCACCGGCCAGATATCCAGCGAAAACGCGGGTACCTTGAGACGTGGAAACAGGCATAGGCGCGGGCCCTTTGACTTCAGGCTTTTCAGCTGGATTTGTCGCGGGCTTGGCTTGCCCAACCTTAACTTCTTCAACATCAACCGTTTCAGCCAGAATTTTTGATGCAGCTGCTTTAGCCTTAGTAGGTGGATCAAGAATTACAGGTTCAGATTTAGCGGTTGCAGGTTTTGACCCCTTTTTTGGCTGAGGTTTTTTTGCACCGCCGGACTGGCCTGTTGTCTTTTTAGCTACCACTTACTTAAATCCCCACGGTCAATTGTCATTAAATACAAACTGATCTTTATTTCGTTCAAAGATAGGTCACAGCCTGCCGCCTAACAAGGGATTCGCGGTCACGTCTAAACATATGTGGCAATTTCTCGCGTAATAACTGCCGTAACAAAGGCTGAATTCGGTTGTTCCACCGTCAACACAGACAAAAATTCGTGCGCGTTCAGTTTTTGCGCAACGTTTTTGCTGATGCAGACCGCCACATTATTTCGCAGTGACAGATCGCGGGTTTGATCGCTAAAAATTTCTGCGGAACGAGCAGAAAAAAATGGTACCAGTGTTGTCTGGGTGCCAGTCAACATCCGTTTCGCACGCTCATCCAACCCAGCCATTTTCTGATCGTAAATTGTGGTTTCGCGAATTTCCAATCCTGCCGCCAAAGCATCTTTGGTAATATTCTTGGCCACATGAACACCGCGCAGGTAAAGAAAATGCCCAGACAACGAATTCCCGGTTTTAATCGCCAAATCCAGCAATTCCAACGCTGATCCACCCGCTGAAATGACTTTCATTCCAGATCTTTCCGCAGCAATTGCGGTGCTATCCCCAACACACAAGGCAGGAATAGTTCGTTGGTCAGACAGCTTGGTGAATGCTTGAACAGCGTTAATGGAGGTGAATAAAAGATGATGCACATTCAGCAAATCGATTGGCGTGTCGAGCGCCGCGATCTCTAACAACGGCGATTGATGAATAACAACTCGGCGCGGCAATATCTGAGCAAGCTCAACCGCATAATCGCTGGATTGCGCTTTAGGGCGGATCAACAAGATTTCTATGCTGGGATTGTACGCCATAGGCTCAGGTGTTACCTGCGGAGACGGGCGCAAGCAAGGCCCGCAATCACGAGAACTAGATGCCAAAGACGCTTAACATATTGGGTTTGGAAAGCAGTTGCGATGATACTGCAGCTGCGGTTCTCCGGCATTCCCCCGGTGAAAACGCCGTAATCCTGTCGTCAGTGGTCTTTGGCCAATTCGAACTACACCAGAGCTTTGGCGGCGTCGTGCCTGAAATCGCTGCCCGCGCCCATGCCGAAAAATTGGACCATTGCGTTGAAGATGCTTTGTTGCAAGCAAACCTAAAACTTAGGGACATTGATGCGATCGCAGTCACCGCTGGCCCCGGTCTTATTGGCGGCATCCTTTCCGGTGTTATGTGTGCAAGGGGTCTAGCAGCCGGTGCCAATTTGCCGCTGATTGGCGTCAATCATCTTGCGGGTCATGCACTAACTTCGCGTATGACTGATCAATTGCCATATCCGTACCTGACTTTGCTAATATCCGGCGGCCACTGCCAATTTCTGATTGTGCGTGGATTCAACGATTTTTCGCGCCTTGGCGGCACAATTGACGATGCGCCGGGTGAAGCATTTGATAAGACCGCGCGACTTTTGGGTTTGCCACAACCGGGCGGGCCTTCGGTTGAGCTTGCAGCGAAATTGGGCGACCCCAACCGTTTCAAACTGCCACGCCCACTATTGGATCGGGCTGGGTGCGATATGTCTTTTTCAGGCCTCAAAACAGCGTTACGACGTGCACGCGATGGGTTGATCAAAGAACACGGCGGATTAACAAAACAGGATGTCTCGGATTTGGCCGCTGGTTTTCAAGCTGCAGTTTGTGATGTTCTTGCTGAAAAATCCCGCCGTGCGATGCGCGTTTTCTTGGCCGAACACCCATCCAACACGGCCGCTTTTTCGGTTGTTGGTGGTGTGGCTGCAAACCAAGCCATTCGCGTTGGTTTAACTGATATATGTCGCGAAAGCGGGTTCGAATTCTTCGCGCCGCCTTTACAGTATTGTACAGACAACGCCGCGATGATTGCGTGGGTCGGTCTAGAGTCTTTTCGAGCAGGGAAGTTTGACGAAACGACCTTAACGGCGCGGCCCCGTTGGCCGCTGGATGACAAAAGCGAACCCATGTTAGGGTCGGGCAAAAAGGGGGCGAAGGCATGAACAGAATTTCAGTTGCCGGTGCCGGCGCGTTTGGAACAGCGCTTGCGATTGCGTTGGCCAAGGAAAACAACCAAGTTTCACTTGTTGCCCGCAATGCTCAGCAGGCAAATGAAATGCAAACCAATCGGCAAAACACAAAATATCTGTCAGGTATCCGGTTTCCTGAAAACTTAACGGCAACCGACGCAGGGCGGGGATTTCATCAAGCGAAAACCGTGCTTCTTGCCATTCCAACCCAAAACCTACGCGGGTATTTGGAGGCGCATCAAGCCCTGCTCAGCACAAAAACCTGTGTTTTGTGCTGCAAAGGCATTGAGAAAAAAACTGGCCTTTTGCCCAGTCAAATAGTCACTCAAATTCTTCCCAAGGCGGATGTCGCTGTCTTAACTGGCCCTGGCTTTGCATTTGAAATCGCACATGGGCTGCCAACCGCCCTGACGTTAGCTAGTTTTGACAACGACAGCGCATTGCAAAGCCAGCTGTCCACGCAAGCGGTCCGACTTTATCTGTCGAATGATCCTATCGGCGCGCAACTTGGCGGCGCCCTAAAAAACGTCATCGCCATTGCTTGCGGTATTGCCATCGGTGCGGGTTTGGGTGAAAGCGCGCGCGCCGCATTGATGACACGCGGTTACGCCGAGATGATGCGATTGTCAGTTGATATGGGGGCAAATCCGTTGACCCTTTCAGGCCTCAGCGGATTTGGTGATTTGGCGTTAACCTGTACATCATTGCAATCGCGCAACTTTTCCCTTGGTCACGCGTTAGGTCAGGGCGGCGAAATCGCCACGGGAACCACGTTTGAAGGGGTGGCAACAGCACGCGCAACTTGGGATTTGGCACAGCAGCGAAAAATCGACATGCCGCTAACTCAAATCGTGACGGCGGTTCTTGAGGGCAGTTTAACAATTTCCAAAGCGGTTGACGCGCTTCTGTCCCGACCCTTAAAATCAGAATAAGGAGGCACCTATGGCGTACTGGCTTTTTAAATCCGAAACCTCGACCTGGAGCTGGGATAACCAAGTTTCAAAAGGCGAAGCAGGTGAAGAATGGGATGGGGTGCGTAACTATCAGGCCCGCAACAACATGCGCCTGATGCAATTGGGTGATCTGGGGTTTTTCTATCATTCCCAAAAAGAAAAATCGGTTGTTGGCATTGTCGAAGTTTGTGCCCTTGCCCATCCAGACAGCACAACTGACGATGCGCGCTGGGAATGCGTGGACATCAAAGCCGTTAAACCACTTGTTACGCCCGTGACTTTGGAAGATTGCAAAGCCGAAGAACGCCTAAACGATATGGTTTTAGTCAACAACACCCGCCTATCTGTTCAACCCGTTACGGCGGAAGAATGGGCAATCGTCACTGCGATGGGCGGCATTTAAAGCTTAGCCATCCACCAGATCTGCATGGGCAAATAAGACACTGAATTGCTCGCACCAGATCACAACCGAACCGTATTGCGAAACATCCAAATCCGCAGGCAGAACATACGTTTGATCGCCGATATTTCCCTTTAGTGGTCCAAGCGAATGCCATTCAGCATCCAGCACATCTGATGCTCTGGTTGGATTTTTGGAAGATGACAAGTAGACTTTCAAATCGGGACCATTGGTAACTTCAAATTCGGTCAGACGCAAAAGTATCGACCCTGTGTCTGATTTCAAAAGCGCTGCATTTCCTTTACCCCTATGAGCCGCATCCGCATCAACAAATTGCGCACTTGAAACCTGGGTTAAGCGCAGATCAGCAGGCAGTTCTTCCGACACCACACGATCGATCCAAAGAGGCGACGCCAGATACCAAAATGCGTTTCCGGCAATAAACCCGACAACAAAAACCGGGATCGCGATTTTCAAAAACCTTAGCATTATATTCTCCCTGCAGACGATTGATCAAAAATTCTGGCAACATTCAATTTATTACGTAATATTGCCACCACATCAACCAGATAGGGAAGGGATTAATATGGAATATGTCGGGGTTATCGTGGCAGCAGTTGCCAGTTACGCTTTCGGTGCAGCTTGGTACATGATTTTGGGTAAGCAATGGATGGAGGCAGCAGGTATATCGGCCGAAGATGTTAACAAGAAAAATCCAACTCCATTCATTATTTCTTTTGTAATGACTTTGTTAGTCGCCGGCATGATGCGGCACGCATTTGAACAAGCCGGGATCACAACAGCAAGTGAAGGACTACCGGCTGACGCCGGTAGCATCATTTAGAGGAATGTAATTCCAGATACTGCGTGATGATGTCGTCGGTTACATTTCCAGAGGTTGTAGAGAAATACCC
>JBLHMX010000192.1:0-5257 GCA_047622625.1 Paracoccaceae bacterium
TGCAGCTTCCGCGGCAACGGCGGCGGCTTCTGCTGCAGCTGTGGCTTCGGCTTCTGCAGCGGCGGCTGCTTCTGTTGCTGCCTGAGCGGCGGTTTCAGCTTCTGCAGCGGCCTGAGCGGCGGCTTCCGCAGCAGCTGCTGATGCGGCTTCGGCGGCTTCTGTCGCGGCTTGAACGGCTTGTGCTGCGGCTTCTGCAGCAGCAGCGGCTTCTGCAACGGCGGCAGCTTCTGCGGCGGCGGCAACTTCTGCAGCGGCAGTGGCGGCGGCTTCGGCTGCGGCTTTTGCTTCTGCTTCAGCCGCAGCTTTTGCGGTTGCAGCGGCTTCTTCTATACGCATCGTCTCTTTGGCCTGCTCATTTGAATAATAGGTGTATCCACCGATTGCGATCGCGGCGGCTATAATAATCCAGGTAATATTTTTCATCGAAAGGGCCTTTCTGGGGGCAGCTGGTTCAAGGTGTAAATTTTCTGACGCTAGATGCCGATATTTGATCGTGTTTCACAAGCTAAAACTGCGCATTTGCAGCCGCGGACATGATTGTTAGCGTGTTTGGCGCCAAAAACGGCCGACAAACGTCGAAAAACACGCTCAAAACTATCAAGCGCTTGACTGGCCAAGAAAGATTACCCAATGCATAACCAAACCTTGAACCTGACGCCCAAGCGCACTATCTTTGCGCGAAACCACAATAAAGGACTTGAAGCCCATAGCCCGCAGACCTCACAACGCGCCCCCGCAGCGCGACACCGGACCACGCGTCAATGACCGTATCCGCGACGACCAAATTAGACTTATCGGTGCCGAAGGTGAAAACGTCGGCCTGACCACCCCTGACCATGGAATGGAACTGGCTCGCGAGGCCGGACTTGATCTGGTCGAGATTTCGCCCAACGCCAAGCCACCTGTGTGCAAAATCATGGATTTTGGCAAGTTCAAGTATGAACAGCAAAAGAAGGATTCCGAAACTCGAAAGAAGCAGAAGATCATCGAGGTTAAGGAAATCAAGTTTCGGCCAAACACTGACACACATGATTACGACGTGAAATTGCGCAGTGTTGTCAAATTTCTTGAAGGCGGCGACAAAGTCAAAATCACGATGCGGTTTCGCGGTCGCGAAATGGCGCACCAGTTTTTAGGCCATGAGCTTTTGAAACGGGTGGCCACCGATGTCGACGAGATCGGCAAAGTCGAAAACATGCCTAAACTTGAAGGCCGCCAGATGGTGATGATGATCGGCCCTGTTGCCAGTAAGTGAACAAATCGCCAACCACAGGACATTCGGCCAACTTTCGCGGCCCGTCTTACGAACGCGAAGCTGATGGCAGAATACGGTCCGGTATGGCCCAGAAAAACGCAAAGCCCGTCATTGACGGGCTTTCGCCGTTTTTAAGCGATGTATCTGGTCAGGCTTTGGAAATCGGGTCAGGCACCGGCCAGCATGTTATCGCATTTTCGCGGGCCTTTCCAGGCTTGCGCTGGACGCCGTCAGAACCAGAAGCCTTGCACCGTGCTAGTATTGACGCGTGGCGCTTGCATGCAGGCGTTGCCATTGAGCCGGCAATCTCGCTTGATGCGGCATCAAACTGGGCCATGCTGCCAGCGATGGCAGGGATTTTGCCTCTTAGCCTAATTTTAACCCTTAACGTTATTCATATTTCGCCGTTCTCAGTTGCCTCTGGCATTGTGACCGGCGCGGGTAAAACTTTGGCCAAAGGCGGGCTGTTGGCATTTTATGGCCCTTTCAAAGAAGGCGGCGAACACACCGGCCAGGGTAACGCTGTTTTTGATGCGCGTTTGCGGGCGGACAACCCAAACTGGGGCGTAGGCGACGTTGACGACATTGCGCGTATCGCCAGCCAAGCGCGGCTTGAACAAATCGCGCTGCTTAAAATGCCCGCAAACAACCGCATTCTGATTTTGCAAAGGCAATAAATCCAAACCATCTTTCGCGGGCTTGCGCATGTCATTGGTCGGATTTATGTTTGCCGCGAACCTGACTATTACTCTGATTAATCGGCACCCTACCCTATGGCAGCACAGGAATTTTCACGCGGCGGTCTGTTGAATTTTCTGATCGATCTACCGATCCGTGTCCTGTTTGCCTTCTTTGCGCTTCTGCCCTACCGCATCAGCCTAAGCTTTGCCGCTTGGATTACCACGCGTGTATTGGCACCGTTATTTGGCATTAACAAACGCATCAAGGCCAACTTTGATCTGATCTGGCCAGACCTTCCAGTAGAGCAGGCAAAAAACCTGGCGCTTGAGGTCGCTGACAATTCAACCCGGCTGATGGTGGAAAGTTTCAACATCACAGGATTTTTGCGCCACGCAAGACGATCGTCACTTGCAGGCGAAGGGTTGGAACCGCTGCTTGAGGCCCTGAAAAACGGTCAGCCGGTTATTCTGGTGTCTGGGCATTTTGGCAATTACCAGACCTTGCGCGTGTTGTTGTCGGACCTTGGCCACGACACGGCAGCCATCTATCGACCAATGAACAATGCCTTCACCAACACGCGGTACATTAACAATATGAACAAGATCGCAGGGCCGAACTTCCCGCGCGGATTGGCAGGAACCAAGGGCCTGTTAACCCACTTGCGCAAGGGCGGTGCGATTGCGCTGTTAAACGATCAGCAAGCCCATGAAGGGGCCGAGCTGTCGTTCATGGGCCACCCGGCTCAAACTATGCTATCCGCCGCTGAATTCGCGCTGAAATACAAAGCGCAGATGTTTCCGTATTATGGGATCAGACAAGAAAATCGGGTCGATTTTGACGTTATTGTCGAACCCGCAATTGCCCACAGTGACGCAACAGCGATGACACAGACCTTGAACGATTCTCTGGAAAAACAAGTGATTGCACACCCAGGCCAATGGTTCTGGATGCACAAGCGATGGAAGCGGCCTTACGCCCGATCCTAACGCTGCTTTATTGCAGAACTTCCGCTGCAATAATCGGCCCCGAGCCTACGGCCTGAACCAAAACAACAATTGGCTGGTTTCCCGTAACTTCAAATTCGAACGTCTTATCGCCACGGCCATTCCATTGCGTTAGCGCGTGCCATTCGGTGACAATATTCACATAGTTCAACTTTCGGCCAGCAAGTTCGCCCGCGCGAATATTGACCGATTGTTCGGGGATATAACGCACCAGTTGAATACTCGTACGACCAACGCCACCATTTTTCGCTTTGGCTTGAATGGTCAGTTGGTCTCCGACACGCGTTAGCTTAAGGTCAACTACGTTTTCTTGATTTCCGTGCTCGGCCACAAGGCTGGCCACATCATTGACGCGGTTGCCAATAGCGTGGCTTTCGCCCTGAATGACCATCTGAGGCGTGTAAATCGTGCGCTTGCCGCCAGCCTTTGCATAAGCCCGCTGCCGATCAGAATATTCCTTAGAGCCAAAGTCATCTTTCCAGCCAAGATAATCCCAATAATCCACGTGCAATGCCAATGCGATGACATTCTCCTGACCCGCCAATTTTGCCAGAATTTCATCTGCAGGTGGGCAAGACGAACATCCCTGCGACGTGTAAAGTTCAACCACAACCGGACGGTCACCCGCGTGCGCAGGCCCAGTCAGGGCGAATATCGTTAACATCAAGCTGGTGATTAGCATACGCATCAGGGTCAAGTCCGGTTAGTTTCCAAGTTCCAGACTAGTCTTAATCCCAGTTACTCGCCAAGACCAATCAAGCCTTTGCGAGCATAATGTTACAAACCCGCGAGCGTTATGTACTGGTTCAGCCCATTTCTTCTTGGCATTCCAAAACCGCCTCAAGCCCGACATACGAACCACCCAAATCAATCGCCATCACCTCGCCGTATTCGCTGTAAACGGTCATGGTGTATTTCTTGGCCAGATCAAACAAAAAGTCAGGGTTATCAAACGCAATATCCGCACCTGGCACGCCATCTAAATATATCCCGGTTGCTTCGGCATCATAATCTTGCCCATCAAGCGCAAATAATATCGGATAGGTTTCGCCTTCTTCGATATCACCCCAAGCATCGTTAAACGCGGTGACATAGCCATTGCCTTGATTGCGATCAAACCCAATGCGCACAACCGAGCCATCTTGATACGCCGCCTGAATAAGACACCCATCGCCAAGACTTGGGTCGATCATCACATCCCAGCCACCGGCGGTGCCCCATTGTTCAAGCTGCTGAGCTTGGGCGAAAGGCGCGGCCAGTGTTGCTGCTGCAGCTATGGTACTAAGTACAAGATATTTCATCGTTAAGTCCCTTTGGTTGGTTTTGAGGGCAGTTTAGCATGGGGATTGGGTTTGGCAAATTTTGACACTTAGATAGGGTTGGACACCGGCCCTCTCGCTGCTAAGTTGTGGGTATGAGCGATAACGACACCCCAAAGAACCTGATAGAGTGGTTGGGTTTCAAAGCCGCGCCCGATTACAGCAAAGCAAGGTTGCTGGGAACAATGCTTGGCGTGTTATTTTGCCTGCTGTTATTACTCGTATTGGTTATGGCTGCGATGGCCCTTTATCAGTTTTTCATAGCGGTTTCGGGAAACCTAGAAGACAGCCACGAGGCCATCCGAAATATCGGCTTAGTTATTGCGGCACTATTTGGCGTACCATTTTTGATCTGGCGATCGGTCGTCGCGCAAAAGCAAGTTGATGTAGCCGAACAAAGCCATATCACCGACCGGATATCCAAAGCTGTTGAACAATTGGGGGCGGCGAAGACTGTCAGATACCATCGAACTAACGGCAATGGAATCAAGCTATATGAAGAACGGGAAGGTGGAGGACTTGACCTCAAAAAACCCATCTTCAGCGAAGAAACCAAACCCAATATTGAGGTCCGTATGGGCGGTATTTTCGCGTTGGAACGCATAGGTAGGGACTCGCCCGCTGATCATTTGCAGATCATGGAGATCCTGACCGCCTATATCCGGGAAAACGCGCCCGCCAGTGGAGCGGAAAATCCGCCAGGGACATCTCTGGATGTTGAAAATGAAGCAACACTAAGTGGCCACCTCTCATCAAGACTCCATCCAAGTTTTAAATTAGTCGAACAGCCAAAAAATTATGGTTTTGGCAATCAGCTTTTCAATTGGCCTCGAAACCTCAAGCCGCGTAATGATATTCAGGGGGCAATCACCGTTATTGGACGGCGTGATCTAATACTAAGTGTCTGATTCAAATCTCTACGCATAATTACAATGGCTTGCGATTTTGCGCGTTAGAGTTCTGATGTGTGCGATGAATATCCACGCTTCGGCGCTCGC
>JBLHMX010000193.1:0-5241 GCA_047622625.1 Paracoccaceae bacterium
TTCTGGTGCTGCGTCTAGGGCGCAGGGCCGCGAAGGTCAAGGCATCAGGGGATGTGCAATTGAAAATCGGTCACGCCGATGGACGCCCTGTTCACGATGATCTCGACCCGATGCAGCCCGGGATAATAGACGCGCGTGGTGATTGGTTTGAATGCGTGCTTTTTGGTGATAACAAGCGCGGCGCCGGGTTTAAGCACCGACGTTTTCCATTTGAACACTTTGCCCGACGTCGTGCCGTTGGCCTTTTGATGATGGATCACATAGTCGACCAATATCGGTTGCTCCTTGTCTGCATTAGAATGCATCGATACCAAAATCTCGATTGCCCCACCAAACGTGACCTAACGATTTTTCAGCCGCAGCTCAACTGAACTCAATGACACCGGCCTATAACCCAGAACACTAAGCGTTTTCTTATGCCCCGCCTTGATCAGCGTGCGACAGCCGTGCCGGATCAGTCGTGACCGATTTTTGTTGGCCCCGTGCATCCAATCTTCGGCAATATCCGCAACTAAATCAGGGTGATCCTTGGCGATGTCGTTCAAGTGATTGGCAACCGATCGGCGCACATATTCTTCTGGGTCATCGCGCAACGCGATCAACAATGGCAAAACCGGCGTCGGATCAACCACAAGTGACTTCAGTTGCACCCCCCAAGGCAGCCGGGGTCGTGTGCCTTCAGAAACCAAGCGCCGGACGTGATGATTTTCGTCAGTAATCCAACCATCCATAATGGCCAACGCCCGTTTTTGGTCGGCAATCAAAAACGCCCGCACGTCAAATTCAGATGAAAACCGGCTGGTCATTTCTCTGAGCAGTTCAAGCGAGCCATCAAACTCAGCCAACCCATGCTGCCCAACCACCATGCCCATCGGAAACATGCCCCAAGCGCGGATGCCGTGAGCATCGCTTTGGCCACCTGAAAGCGCGCCATCCACGGGATGCAGCATCGCCTGCAACACTTGATTGCGGTGGATCAGATCGCCTGGCAAGGCCTTGTGCATATAATCAGCTATGATCTGCGCGCGGGCTTTCAGCTCTAACTTTGGCAGGGATTTTAGAATTGGTTCCTCAAACGCTGCGCGATCAAATTCTGGCAGACGCTTGCCAAGATGGTCTGCAATCACACCGACCAGTTCAGCAGAAATGTTGTTCTTAAAGGGCTCCATGGGTCTTAATATCCAGCTGACCGCAAACATTAAGCCATTGATCTTCGCCCCTTGGTATCGCAAACCGTCTTTCAATGCTAAGAACGGGTGCATCATGACCAGAATTGACGACAAGTTTGCCGAATTGAAAGCCGCCGGTAAATCGGCCTTTGTGACCTACGTGATGGCAGGTGACCCGAATTTTGAAACCTCGCTTGAGGTCGTAAAGGGCCTGCCCGGCGCTGGCGTCGACGTGATCGAGCTTGGCCTACCCTTCACTGATCCAATGGCCGATGGCCCAACCATCCAGCTTGCCGGACAACGCGCGCTTGCTGGCGGTATGACCTTGAACAAGACATTGGCGTTGGCAGCTGAATTTCGCAAAAATGATGACACCACACCAATCGTGTTAATGGGCTATTACAACCCAATTTACAGCCACGGCGTTGACAAGTTCCTGACAGACGCCAAGGCCGCTGGCATCGACGGGTTGATTGTTGTCGACCTGCCGCCGGAAGAAGACGACGAATTGTGCATTCCTGCCAACAGTGCCGGCATGAATTTCATTCGGTTGGCAACGCCCACAACTGATGACAAACGTTTGCCAAAAGTTTTGGAAAACACATCTGGGTTTCTTTATTATGTGTCGATCAACGGCATCACTGGTGCAGCCGAGGCCAGCGCCGCAGCCGTCGCACCAGAAGTCGCGCGCATCAAAGCTGCCACTGACATTCCGGTTTGTGTCGGCTTTGGCATTAAGACACCTGCAGGAGCCGAAGCAATGGCCAGGGTTGCAGACGGTGTTGTTGTTGGCAGTGCCATCGTTGATTTACTTGGCAAAGGGCAATCAGCAGCCCAGGTTTTGGCATTCGTAAAAGACCTGGCTGAGGGTGTGCACCGCGCCTAACGGGATTGCACTTACCCGGCCACGCCGCTAACCATATTTGAGCAGCAAAATGGAGAGCCTTAATGCCGGTTATCACCTGCATCGAAGACCTACGCGTCCTATACGAACGCCGTGTGCCGCGCATGTTTTACGACTACGCCGAAACTGGCTCTTGGACCCAGCAGACATTTCGCGAAAACACTACGGACTTTCAGAAAATTCACCTGCGCCAAAAAGTGGCCGTGGATATGACAAACCGCTCAACCGCCACAAAAATGATTGGGCAGGATGTAGCAATGCCTGTCGCACTTGCGCCCATTGGCATGGGAGGAATGCAATGCGCGGACGGAGAAATCAAAGCCGCCCGTGCAGCGGAAAAATTTGGTATCCCATACACACTGTCCAACATGTCGATCTGCTCGATTGAAGATGTGGCGAGCCACACCAGCAAACCGTTCTGGTTTCAGCTTTATATGATGAAAGACGAAGACTACATCCACCGCTTGTTAAACCGCGCCAAGGATGTGGGCTGTTCTGCTTTGGTCATCACGCTTGATCTGCAAATCATGGGTCAGCGGCACAAAGACATCAAAAATGGCCTTTCAACGCCGCCAAAACCGACGCTGAAAAATATCATTAACTTGTCCACGAAATGGCGTTGGGGGCTAGGTATGCTTGGCACCAAAAGGCGATCTTTCGGCAATGTTGTTGGCCATGTTGACAAGATTTCAGACCCCTCTTCGCTGGCAAGCTGGTCAAACGAACAGCTTGACCAGACTTTAAACTGGGAAAAAATCGAAAAGCTGATGAAGTTTTGGGGTGGTAAAGTCATCCTGAAGGGTATTCAGGATGTCGAAGACGCCAAAATGGCCGTCAAAGTCGGGGCGGACGCGATCATCGTATCCAACCACGGCGGTCGGCAACTTGACGGCGCTTTAAGTTCCATTCGATCGCTATCAGCCATCATCGACGCCGTCGGAGACCAGATCGAAGTGCATCTCGATAGCGGCATTCGCTCTGGCCAGGATATCCTGAAAGCAATGGCAATGGGCGCAAAAGGTACGATGATTGGTCGGGCATATATCTACGGATTGGGTGCAATGGGCGAGCAGGGTGTTACAACAGCGCTTGAACTGCTTCACAAAGAGCTTGATCTGTCGATGGCTTTCACTGGCCGGCGAAACATCACCGAGGTTAACCGCGACATCCTGATGATCCCGAAAGGTTTCTCTGGAGACTGGGAATAGCCGCCGCACTACTTTATTGCCAAGTACGCCAGACGAAATGCGTTCAGCGAATTCCGCCAGCGGCATATGGGAAATACCCCTTCCCTTCTTAACAAAACCGCACTATAGCAGCCACTTCTTGCGGCGCTTTCACCCTTGGAGGTTCGCCGCTTATCAAAAATATTAGGAGAATTCCGATGGCTGGAACAATACCAGATCTAGAAGCCACGGCTCGCGTGGGGACAGGCAAGGGGGCCGCCCGCCAAGCACGTCGCGAAGGGCTTGTACCGGGGGTTGTTTATGGTGGCGGCGAAGACCCGCAACCGATCAACATCAACTTCCACGTCTTGCTGAAAAAGCTGAAAGCGGGCAAGTTCCTGTCGACACTTTTTAACCTGAAGGTAGAAGGCAACGAAGACGTACGCGTAATTTGCCGGAATGTTCAGCGCGATGTCGTCAGAGACCTGCCGACCCACCTAGACCTAATGCGCCTGCGCCGCACCTCGCGGATCAACCTGTTTATTCCTGTTGAATTCATCAATCAGGAAACATCGGTTGGCCTTAAAAAAGGCGGCGTTCTGACGGTTATTCGGAACGAAGTTGAGCTTAAAGTTACTGCCGGTGACATTCCAGAAAAGCTGGTGGTTGATCTTGAAGAAATGGACGTTGGCGATATCGCAACCATTTCCAACATCACATTGCCCGAAGGCACGCGCCCGATGATTACGGACCGTGATTTCGTAATTGCCAATATTTCAGCGCCTTCCAGCCTGAAATCTGAAGGCGGCGACGACGATGAAGAAGACGGCGCAGAAGCCGTTGAAGGCGAAGAAGCCACAGAAGAAGCTGCAAGCGAAGAATAATTTCGCTTACAGTTTTGCAAGAATTGAGCGCGGAAGGCAGAAATGCTTTCCGCGTTTTGCGTTGGCGCATCCGAATTCAGCGTGTTTTGGAGACGATAAAGTTCCAACAGCAGTCTCTTGACAACGCCTATTAGTTATATAATGGTGTCGTTATGGAACTACCTGGTTATAAAATCACTCAACCAAAGCTCGATGCTGTGTTTGCCGCACTGGCCGATCCAACCCGTCGGGCGATCTTGACGCGACTGGCGAGCGGGCAGGAAACGGTTGCTGAACTTGCCGCTCCTTTCGCGATCAGCCAACCAGCGATTTCGCGCCATCTGAAAGTTTTGGAAAACGCCGGCCTTATCACCCGCAACATCGACCAACAGCGCCGCCCCGCCAAACTAAAGGCCGAAAGCATGGTTGTGGCCGTTGACTGGCTGTCAGAATTTCGCGCCTTCTGGGGCACAAGTTTCGGCCAATTGGACACCCTTCTTGCAGACATTAAAAACCCAAAGGAACCCTTATGAACAACCCGTCCGAATACATTCTTGATCATGTCTTTGATGCCCCACGCGATCTGGTTTGGCGCAGCTGGACTGATCCGGAATTGGTGAAAGAATGGTATGGGCCCGGAATTGAAACGATCATTCACGGGTTCGATCTGAAACCCGGCGGTGCGTGGCTAAATGAAATGAAATGGGGCGGCAAATCTGATTTCAGCAAAATGACATTTCAAGAAGTTCTAGCACGCGAAAAGCTTGTCTGGCACCATTGTTCGACCGATCAAGATTGGAACGTCCAATCCAATCAGATGATGCCAGATTGGCCGCGCACTTTGCTGACGACGGTTACTTTCACTGCGGATGGCGACAAGACAAATGTCCGCCTTAGCCAAGTTCCAATTGACGCAACAGATGCTGAGATCGCCTGTTTCACAAATATGATGGCCGGAATGGGCAAGGGTTGGGGAAGTGGTTTCGCAATCATTGAAAAGATCCTAACCGAGATGGAAAAATGAGCGGCCAACAAACCCGCCCGCACCTAAGCTTTTGGCTAATTGCCATACTCATCCTGTTGTGGAATGTCATGGGGGTCGTGAATTACTTTATGCAAATGAACCCCGATGCATTGGC
>JBLHMX010000194.1:0-5209 GCA_047622625.1 Paracoccaceae bacterium
ACTGCCACTCATTTCGGGCTGGAACGCGAACTTGGCTCGATCACCCCTGGTCGCCGCGCTGACGTAATCCTGACGGATGATTTGACCACGCTGCCGATTAACCGCGTCATTGCGCGCGGCAAAACCATCGCGATGGATGGCGAATTGATGGTTCCCGACAGCGAATTTGTCTGGCCAACGGATGTGCAGTCAACCGTCAACCTAGGGAAACATCTTGAAGCAGAAGACTTCGCCATCCAAGCACCTGAAGGGGCCAACACAGCCCGTGTCAAAGTCATCGGCGTGGTGGAAAACCAAGCGCCGACCAAGGCTTTGCGCGCCGAACTAGAAGTCCGCAATGGCTTGGTTGAAGGCGACGAGGCCAAAGATGTCTGCCAAATCGCGCTGGTTGAGCGCCACCGGGCCACCGGCGGCGTCACCAATGCCTTTGTCTCGGGTTTCACCTATAAAGGTGACTGCGCCGTGGCTTCGACCGTAGCACACGACAGCCACCATATGATCGTGGTTGGCACCTCTCGCCGCGACATGGCGTTGGCCGCAAACCGATTGGGCGAAGTCGGTGGCGGCGTTGTTGTGTTCAAGGATGGCTGCGAACTGGCGCTTGTGCGCCTCCCAATCGCAGGCCTCATGTCTGATGAACCGCCAAAAGTGGTTGCTGCAGCCGCCGACAAAATGGTCGCTGCGATGGCGCAATGTGGTGCAACAATCAACAACGGATATATGCAACATTCCCTGCTGGCCTTAGTTGTCATCCCAGAACTGCGTATTTCTGATCTTGGCCTGATCGACGTGAGTACATTCCAAAAAGTCAGCCTATTTGACGAGGTCACACCATGAACCACACAGATCATTCCCTGCCCCTTATCACGCCGCCCGCTTGGGAGGTCGAGAATTTCGAAACCGCACAAGCCGCCGTTGATCGCCTAAAGTTGCTTTATTTCGAGGCCACGGATTTCCTGACGGCAAAGTTCAAATCGGTGTTGGACGGCCACAAACCCGATGCCCGATACCGCGCCTATTACCCTGAAATATGCATCACCACTGTTTCTTTCGCCAAAGTCGACAGTCGCCTTGCCTTTGGTCACGTGGCAGAACCCGGCACGTATAGCACAACCATCACCCGCCCTGATTTATTCGAGTCTTACTTGATCCAGCAAATCAGCCTGCTGATGGAAAACCACGGCGTGAACGTACAAATCGGCCCATCCACCACCCCAATCCCTGTGCACTTCGCTTTGCAAGATGATGCCGACGTGTCGGCTGGCAACAGCGGCGGGTTCGACTTTCCGCTGCGCGATATATTCGATGTTCCGGACTTGTCGACAACCAACGATGAAATCGTCAACGGGTTTCTGATGAAAGACGCAGGCGGCATCGGCCCCTTGGCCCCGTTTACCGCCCAGCGCGTTGACTATTCACTTAAGCGCCTGTCTCATTACACAGCAACAGCCGCTGAACATTTTCAGAACCATATCCTGTTCACAAATTACAAATTCTACATCGACGAATTTGCCCGTTTCGCCGAAGCCGCCTTGGCCGACCCAAGCTCGGGCTACACGGAATTCGTGTCGTCCGGCAACATCATCGCGGGGCCCGGTGACACGGTCCAAGCCCCGACATCCACCCCGCAAATGCCCGCCTTTCATTTGAAGCGCGCGGACGGCGGCGGTATTACGATGGTCAACATTGGTGTTGGCCCGTCAAACGCCAAGACTGCCACTGACCACATCGCGGTGCTGCGCCCACACGCTTGGATTATGCTAGGCCATTGTGCCGGCTTGCGAAACTCCCAAAGCCTTGGTGATTACGTTTTGGCCCATGCTTATCTGCGTGAAGACCACGTGTTGGATGATGACCTGCCGCCTTGGGTACCTGTACCTGCGCTGGCAGAAATCCAAATTGCGCTGGAACAAGCCGTCGCCGATGTTACGCAATATTCGGGCTACGACCTTAAACGCATCATGCGCACGGGCACTGTCGCCACCATTGATAATCGCAATTGGGAACTGCGCGACCAATCCGGCCCGGTTCAACGCTTGTCCCAATCACGCGCCATTGCGCTTGATATGGAAAGCGCGACCATCGCGGCCAACGGATTTCGCTTTCGTGTGCCTTACGGAACTTTGCTGTGCGTGTCTGACAAACCGCTGCACGGCGAGCTGAAATTACCCGGAATGGCCACTGATTTCTATGCCACACAGGTTAAAAAACACCTGGAAATAGGGATTCGCGCTATGGAGTCCCTGCGCGATATGCCCCTTGATCGTCTGCATTCCCGCAAATTACGCAGCTTTGAAGAGACAGCGTTCTTATAAATTGGTAAAAAATACGCCAAATTCCGCCGAAATCTGGATTTTCGACGATTTTTTCGCACACAAAACATTGAGTTGACCCGCTCTATCTAGTTAAATGCAGGCAATGCACCTCTAGGGCCTGTGTCTGGCTGAGGTCTTATAACAATACAGGAACAGTAAAATGACAAAACCAATGACAAAGACCCAGCTTGTAGCGGCCCTGGCCGAAGCAACAGGCAGCGACAAAGCAAGCGCCAACGCGAGCATCGAAGCGCTTTGCACGATCGTCACAAACGAAGTTGCAGGCGGCGGCGCCGTCACACTTCCCGGCCTTGGCAAATTCATGTGCCGCGACCGTCCAAAGCGGATGGTGCGTAACCCAGCCACAGGCGAGCAGTTTGAAAAAGAAGCCGACCGCGTCGTTAAAGTAACGATCGCAAAAGCGCTGAAAGACGTGATCAACTCCTGAACCGGGGTTTGAACGTTTTGGGCTATTAGCCCGCTATAGAATTCGATTAGGGTCGCCACGTTGGCGGCCTTTTTCATTTGGAGTTACAGTTTGGATATTCGCTCGGCCTTCATGGGCGTGATCTTCGTATTGATGTGGAGCAGCGCCTTTTCATCCGCCAAGATCATTGTACAAAGTGCGCCACCACTTTCATCCCTGTCCCTCAGGTTTCTGATTTCCGGTCTGATCGCCATTTCCATCGCCTATGCCCTTGGCCAACGCATTCGCCTGAACCGCAGCCAGTGGACCAGCACCACAATTTTTGGCGTCTGCCAAAACGGCCTTTATCTGGGCCTGTTTTTCGTCGCCATGCAATGGATCGAAGCAGGCTTGGCCGCTATCATTGCCAGCTCAATGCCTTTGATCGTCGCTTTCTTAAGCTGGGCCTTTCTGAAAGAAAAAGTCGGGCTCGTTGGCGTGATTGGCCTTTTGGCAGGCTTTATTGGCGTCACCCTCATCATGAGCGGGCGATTGGAAGGTGGCTCAGACCCCTTTGGCCTGATCCTGTGTATGATCGGGGTCACCGCTTTGGCCTTCGCCACGCTTGCCGTGCGCGGCGCTTCTTCGGGTGGGAATGTTCTAATGATCGTCGGCGTGCAGATGTTGATCGGCGCGGCTGCGTTATTTTTCCCGGCAATCCTGCTGGAAACTTTCCACGTGGAATGGAGCCTGAAATTGGTCGCTGCCTTCAGCTACACAATTTTCATCCCCGGCCTTGCCGCCACATGGATCTGGTTTCAACTGGTCGGACGCATCGGCACAACCCGCGCCGCCACCTATCATTTCTTGAACCCATTTTTCGGTGTGGCAATCGCGGCGGTTCTATTGGGCGAAGAATTTGGTATGCGCGATATCGTCGGTGTGGCCATTATCACAGGCGGCATTCTTGCGGTGCAATTGTCCAAACAAAAACCCAAGACCGTTGCCTAATCTTAAAACGCCCGCCCGCACGACATACCTTTTGGTAACCAAGCTGCGGTAAAACCCTTTCTGCCAAGCAAGGCCAATAAAACGGCCACCTGGGTATCGCGCAGGGCATCAAATACCAAATCCAGTTCTCACCTGACGATGGGTGATCCACTGGCAAAAGATCATCCTGACGCTTGGTGTCAGGCCGCTTTGCGCGATACGCCTCGCTTAAATTAGATCAGCTCTCCCCGAATTGATCGCCTATGGGCCTAAGCGTCCCAACCCGGGAATTGTGCCGCCCAGTCTGGAAACACCGCCAGCCTGCGCTTTGCTGCGCCCGCCTTTCTTTGTTCCATAAATATCCCAAGGGGTTTGGGGGCCGCGCCCCCATGCGTCCACTCCAAACATTTCAATCCCTTAACACCATTGTGACCGGCGAAGACCAATCCGTGTCATGACTATCTCTTCCGCCTCGCCTACATCCTAAACCAAGCAAAAAGGACTAAACGATCAATGGAACTTGTTTTTGGATATCTTGCTGGACTGCTGACGCTGATTAATCCCTGCGTTCTGCCGGTTTTGCCAATTGTGCTGGGTTCGGCAGTTCAGGCCAATAAACACGGCCCCCTAGCACTGGCTTTGGGCATGGGCATTTCATTCGTCGCCCTTGGCATGTTTGTAGCACTCGCTGGGCGCGCCATTGGTTTAACACCGGAACTGCTGGCCCAGATCGGCGCGGTCATGATGATGGTGTTTGGTGTCATCCTTTTAGTCCCGCAATTTTCCCGCCGATTTGAAATGGCAACTGATGGCATAGCGTCACAAGCTGACACCAAACTTGACAGCGTCGATCAATCAGGCCTGCGCGGCCAGTTCCTTGGCGGTGTATTGCTGGGCGCAATTTGGTCGCCCTGCGTTGGGCCCACCCTTGGCGGTGCAATATCGCTGGCGTCACAGGGTGAGAACGTCCTTTGGTCTGCTTTAATCATGACCAGTTTCGCCTTTGGCATCGGGTCCGTAATCGTCGCCCTGGGTTACGGCACACGCGGTGTCATACTGCAACGCCAAGCCGCCATGCGTCGCATCGCATCAGCCGCCAAACCGATCATGGGGGCCGTGTTCTTACTTGTCGGCCTGATGATCTATTTCAAAATCAATCACATCATTGAAAGCTGGCTGCTGGATGTGCTGCCCTACTGGTTGCAAGATCTGTCAGTCGTGCTCTAAACCCAATTTTACCAAAGGAGAATAACCCATGAAACGCCGTGAATTCATCGCCCTTGCCGGGGCCGCAACCCTTACTCCATTTGCTGCCAGTGCGGCTAAAAAATTCGTCGATTACACACCTGGTCTGGTTGACCAATTGCTGGCCTCGGGCAAGACCGTGCTTGTTGATTACTACGCCAGTTGGTGCAGCACGTGCCGCACCCAAGAGCGCATTATTAAGGGTATTCGCAACCAAAACAGCGATTACGACGACAACATGGTTTTTGTCAGG
>JBLHMX010000195.1:0-5192 GCA_047622625.1 Paracoccaceae bacterium
GTTCGCCCAACGCCGGCTGGCCAGAGGCCGCCACTGCCTCGGTGCTTGGCGTCGCCATTTCCGGCCCGCGCACTTATGACGGCCAACAAACCACCGACCCATTTGTAAATGCCGAAGGGCGGCGCGACATTGGGGCCGAAGACATAAGCGCCTCAATCCGTGTCATCTGGCGCAGTTGGGGATTGCTGTTTTTGTTACTGCTTACATTCGAGGTTCTGTCTTGACCCAAACCATCTATGCCATCGGCGACATTCACGGACATCTTGACCAGTTAAAGCGCGTGCACGCCTTAATCGATCAGGACCAAATCGCCCAGGGCATCAAGGGCGCCAAAGTCGTGCATATCGGTGATCTAACCGACCGTGGCCGCAACAGCCGCGGTGTCATCGAACATTTGCTGAATGGGCGCGCCAGTGGCAAAAACTGGACGGTCATCAAGGGCAATCACGACCGTCTGTTTCAGAAGTTTGTGGATGAACCAAGCTGGGTCGATCACCGCCTGCGCAGTGATTACAACTGGCTGCATCCACGCATGGGCGGGCAAGAAACGCTGGCCTCTTACGGGATCAATGCAACAGCCGAACGATCTTGGCTGGATCTGGCAACCGAGGCCCGCGATACCGTACCCGCCACCCACATTGATTTCCTGCGCGACTTGCCGCTTTATCATCAACACGACGATCTGTTGTTCGTCCATGCAGGCATACGTCCTGACGTAGAAATTGGCGATCAGGACAAGGACGACCTGATGTGGATCAGGGCCGGATTTTTAGACCATACCGCCAGCTTTGGTCCCCTAGTCGTTCATGGTCACACGATGGTTCATACTGTAGAAAATCACGGCAACCGGCTGAATATCGACACGGGTGCGGGGCGCGGTGACGCCTTGTCTGGCGTAGTGATTGAAGGGCGGCAGATTTGGGTTTTGGAACCACAAGGTCGCCGCTTGCTGAGCCCACAAACACCAGCCTAGCGCTATCAGAAAATGGTGCCGAAAAATCGGGAATTTTCTTCCTTCAAACCACTTTTGCGGCCTTCGTCATTGCCTCGCTTAAAATATCGCGGTCACCAATATGGTTTGCCAACAGCAGGATCAGGCGCGCATTGATCGCGTCGCTTTGTTCTTTGCTTTGCCCGTCATGTATCGCCAATAGTTCGGCGTAGAAATCATCGGCGCCAGCGATATTTGCTTTGATGTTCAATCCACTCATTTACCTGCTCCCCTGCCTGTCGCAGTTTTTAGCGCGTCAATTATCGCCGCTTTATCAAAGCCTTGCCAGCGCGCCGCCACATGTTGATCAGGGCGCAGCAAATAGACCGCCGATTTCACATCCCCTAGATACCGGGCAGCAAGTTGGGGGTTGTCGTCACGCGAAACGCTAACAACCTCAACCTTGATCCCGCCATCTTCCAGAGTATCCGGTACATCCACGCCAATCGCCAACAGTTGAAACTTATTGCCCAGTCGATCCAGCAACCAACCATCCCCTAGCGGCGCATCAATTGCTGCTGCCCCGGGCCGCAATCCGGTTGGTAAAACTGCACAATCGGGACCATTCAGCGACGACCCATCATAAACGCATGGTATGGATAAACGACCTGTATTCACCAAAGGTCGTGCGAATGCGAACTCTTCCGCCAGATCAAGCACAGCGTTACGGAAATTAGTGCTGGTTTCAGATTTTGGCGTGATAAAGTCGGTTGACCGCGTCGAATTCAACAGGTTTTCTTCTGCGCCATAGACCCGCTCGCGATCGTAGGTATCCATCAGGTTTTCGGGTGCATGTCCATCCAAAACCAACTTCAATTTCCACGCCAGATTATCCGTATCCTGCACGCCCGAATTGGCCCCGCGCGCACCAAATGGTGACACCTGGTGGGCAGCATCACCAGCGAACAACACCCGCCCGTGCCGGAATTTTTCCATACGGCGGCATTGGAAGGTATAAACGCTGGTCCATTCCAATTCGAATTTGGCATCTTCACCCAACATCGCCCGCACGCGACGTTTGATGTTTTCCGGTTTCAGTTCTTCGGCGCGATCAATATTCCAGCCAAGTTGGAAATCAATCCGCCAAACATTGTCGGGCTGTTTGTGTAGCAATACAGACTGGCCGCGATTAAACGGGGGGTTGAACCAGAACCAGCGTTCGGTCGGAAAGTTTTTTTCCATTTCCGGATCCATAATCGTATCTGCGATCAAGAAGTTATCTTCAAATACCACACCAACGAAATCCAACCCTAGCATCGTGCGCGTGGCCGAGTTGGCCCCGTCGCAAGCGATCACCCAGTCAGCTTCAAGGTTATACGGCCCCTCGGGCGTGTCAATTTCCAGCGTGACGTGATCGTCATGTTGGCCAATCGCCGACAACTTGTTCTTGCCGCGTAGTTCAATCGGTTTGCCCGCAGCTTCCAATTCGCGGGCGTGATCAACCAGATATTCCTCGAAATAATATTGCTGAAGGTTGATAAACGCCGGGCGCTTATGACCGTCTTCTGGGAGCAAATTGAATGCATAAATCTGCCGCTCGTCTCGAAACACTTTACCGCTGTCCCAGATCACACCTTTGTCGACCATTGGTTGACCACACCCCAGTCGATCCGAAATCTCTAGTGCACGTTTGGCAAAACAAATGGCGCGACTTCCAAACGACACCTTGTCGTTGTCATCAATCACCACCACCGGAATATCTTGCTGCGCCAGATCAATCGCCGCCGCCAAACCAACCGGCCCGGCACCAATTATCACGACCGGGCGGCGCATAGGCTTAAGCGCATCTTGATCGGGCGAACGCACATATTCATAGATCGGCGTTTCGAATATCTTTTTCATGCGGAAAATTCCCATAGGCGTCGCGAACCGGAGCAATCGATTCTTGCTTGATGACCTTAGCCAGTATTCATATCACTTGCAACGAATACCAGCGGCACTAGGCAGTTGTTGGAATAAACCACATACGCCCAAAGATGATCGCAAACAAAACGATGGTTACCAAAATAACCTGACGGCGATGTTTTTGATGTTCGGGCTTAAAGGCAAATTCACTAAAGGTCGAAACAGTGATGCCAATTGACCGAAAGTATCCCGCCCCCAATTCTGCACGACGTTGATCCGCGATTGCCTTAAGCGCAAAAAGAGCGCGGAACCAGATAAAGGCCCAAACGATGAACGCCAGCCCCAATAAAACGAAATAGAAGATATCAATCGTTTCCATAATCCCACCCTGTCACATTGAAGTTGCAGGCAGCATAGTAAAAAATGGCACCTCTGTCATCTTGGCGTTCAGTAGCGCGTTTTTTCAACCCGCTACGCGATTGGTGTAATCAGCATTTTGAAACCGGAGCGGATTCATTCTTCAATCCTCTGAAGCAATTTCACCGATGATATCTGCACTCATACCACCGGTGCCTTCCTCAGCATCACCTTTATTTATGCTTGCCAAGAAACCCAAAATAGCAGCGGCACCCCGGCTATTTCTTAACCGGCCCGCTGCCACATCTTGGTATCGGCCGCCCGCCGTCGGCATAGGCCAACAACATTACAATCTCGTCAGGGCGCGGCCCATCGGGCACACATAGTGTCATGGTGTCAAAATGGTCAAACGACCAGGGATTGTCTTTGTGACCCAATGGCATATCTATCGACGCTCCAACCGCGCCGATTTTTACGTTGGATGGAATGACCGCCTCGCCGCCGCCAGCGACAACACGCATTGGCGCGCCCAATCTAGGATGGATCACAGCACCACCATGTTCCAGATCGCCGAAAACCCCAACAATCGCAGCCTTGCCATACGACACAGGCGCGGCGCTAAGTTGTGCAATCGCTTGCTCGGCAAGCTGTTCACCAAGTGCGGCACCGATTTCGAATAGTGCGGTCAAATCGGCCTCAAATCGTCCGGCAAGTGGGTTCTGAAAAACAGCTGCGGCCGCCACGCGTGTGACGGGTTCGCAGGCTTGGCCAAAGGGATCTGAGGTAATCACTTCGCGGATAATAATAGTCTTGCGAGTTTGAACCATTGCTTAACTCCTTGGGTGTCAAATGGGTATGGTGTTCGGAAACTGACTATAAGTCGAGTTATTTCCAAACGGCAGCGACGGCCAACCAATGCGTTCAATCAAAAGGATGTCCCAAATTTCAAATATTCCGCAATTGGACAAAAGTTATCATTTATTCTTACGCAAGGCACGCAGCTCTTCAGTCAAAAAATCGACAAACCGCCTGACACGTACAGTTTTCCGAAGTTCTGAGTGAAGAAGAATCCAAAGCCAAGGCCCAGGCGAAATATCCGTCCCAGGCATTCGACATAGGTTCGGGAAAGCCGGTTCGAACAAAACAGGCATATGGGACATACCAGCGTTCAAGTTCACAAGGCGCGCGCGCATATGACCGTCAGCGACTTCGTGACGTACCGCAGCATTTGGGAAAGGCGAGCGTGACAACCAACCCGAAGGGTCGCCGCCGTTCGGCAGCCCTATCCAGGTAAGTCCAGAACCGCCAGTTCCCGCGTTTGGGACGACGTTCCTGACGTAAGCTTTGCTTGCGTAGACACCCACATCAATTTGGAACAGCTTGCGCGCCACAACATCGTCGGTGACGTCGTTTGCGGCTCGCAATGAGATGTCGGTTTCATCATTGTTTATTGATTCCACATCCGAAGTCAGGCGCAGCTCGATATCAATATTTGGATATTGATCACTAAACCGCGCGATCAATGGAGCAACAATGTCGTAAGCAAGCGTTGGTGTTAGCGAGAACCGAATTTTGCCAGCTTCGCTCCTGTCTAACCCTTCAACACGCTTGCGCGCCGCAATTATCTTTAGCTCTGCCTCTTCCGCCATAGGCAACAGAGCCTCGCCAAATTCTGTTAGCGAAAAACCCCGTTTCGAACGGTGGAATAATCGGACGCCATAGCTCGCTTCTAGCGCCTGAACGCTGCGATTCACCGTACCGTAATTTATTCCGATCGATTGCGCCGCGGCCCGCAGACTGCCGGCCCTGGCAACGGCAAGGAAGTGTGGTAAGAGTTCCCAACCAAATGTACGCATGTGTCTGCCATGTAACATGATGTTTCATTTGTTGTATATTGCGAGCAAACCGAAATTGCTATTACCTACCGAGATAACCTTTCCATCCACGCCGCCCCGTGCTGCGCCTTTTAAGACTGGACCTTAAATCATGAAGCGATATC
>JBLHMX010000196.1:0-5163 GCA_047622625.1 Paracoccaceae bacterium
GGCGGTTCTGGGCCCGTGGGTATTTCTCTACAACCTCTGGAAATGTAACCGACGACATCATCACGCAGTATCTGGAATTACATTCCTCTAAATGATGCTACCGGCGTCAGCCGGTAGTCCTTCACTTAACTATTGCGTTAAACAGCGCTCACATGATTTTTACAGGAGGCTACCATGCAAGAACTCACAATGGGCGTTAGTTGGACAGGTGTCATCGTCGGCGCAATTGCCGCATTCATCGTCGGCTGGCTGTGGTATTCACCTATGCTTTTTGGCAAACGGTGGGCCGAAGATCAGGGACTTGAGCTGGGAAGCGCAAGCGAAATGCCGATGGCAGCTATGGGTGCACAAGCACTTGGGTTATTTCTGATGAGCTGGTTCGTTGGCGTAACGGCGGTTAGCAGCGCATTACTAACGGTTATTCTGGCGACGTTGGCCTTTACTATTCTTGCAGGTTCTGGTGGCATGTTTGCCAAGCAAAGCGCCTATGTACGGCACGTCAATGCCGGTTATTGGGTCGTCAGCTTGGTGGTCATGATAATCTCGCAAGGGATTTTCAAAGGCATGTCAGGCGCTTAACGCCGAACAATCACAACATCGAAGGCACAACTTGGTCCGGTGGGCGATGTCCGTCGGCGAAAGTTTTGATGTTGATGATAACTTTTTCGCCCATCTCAAGCCGCCCTTCGGTGGTGGCCGATCCCATATGTGGCAACAGCATCACGTTGTCCAAACCCCGTAATCGCGGGTTAATCTCGTGGCCTTTTTCGAACACGTCAAGGCCGGCGCCAGCAAGTTCTCCGGCGCGCAGCATTCTTGTGAAGGCGTTTTCGTCGATCACTTCGCCGCGCGATGTATTCACGACAAATGCGGATGGTTTTAGTAGCTTTAGTCGTCGCGCATTCAGCAAATGAAAAGTCGACGGTGTGTGCGGGCAATTAATCGTAAGAATATCGATCCTCGACAACATCTGATCAAGGCTTTCCCAATACGTCGCTTCTAGTTCTGCTTCGGTGTCAGCATGGACGCGTTTGCGATTATGGTAATGGATTTGCACGCCAAATGGTTTGGCGCGCCGCGCAACAGCGGTGCCAATGCGCCCCATGCCCAAAATGCCAAGACGTTTTCCACCAAGGCGTGAGCCCAACAGGGCCGAAGGCGACCAGCCTGTCCAGTCACCTGACTGCATCATGTTCGCGCCTTCTTTGAACCGGCGCATCACAGTCAGCATCAGGGCCATTGTCATATCTGCGGTATCATCGGTTAACACGCCAGGAGTGTTAGAAACCAAAATCCCTCGCTGGCGGGCAGTTTGAACATCAATATGATCAAAGCCCGAGCCGTAATTGGCGATCAACCGCAACCGTTCCCCAGCCTGTGCCAAGGCACGCGCATCAATATTATCATTCAGGGTAGGCACCAGCACGTCAGCGCGCTGCATTGCGGAAATCAGTTGATCTTGGGTAAAAGGTGTGTCGGTTTCGTTCAACTCGACATCAAACAATTCCGTTAATCGGGTTTCAACCGCTTCTGGTAACCGTCGCGTAACAACAACACTTAGCTTAGATCCGGGCATTTGTGATGCTCCCCCACTGGATTTACTTTGGCTATGATGCCAAATATCGACCCAAAGGGGCAAGGTGAAATCCACCGTTAGATCCCATAAATTGGAGCGGGCAGTTCCACCTATGAATAGACTTTCAATCGCCCTGATCGGGTTAATCCTTTTGGCAGCACCTTTTGCGGGCACTGCCGGCGAAATTGACGCACGGGGGTCGGTGACAAACCTGCCGTTGCCGCGGTTTGTTTCGATGAAGGCTGACAAAGGCAATGTGCGGCGCGGGCCAAGCCTTACGCACCGCATCGATTGGGTTTTTAAACATCAGGGTATGCCGCTTGAGATCATTGCGGAATATGGCAATTGGCGGCGTGTGCGCGATATTGATGGGGCAGGCGGTTGGATGCACTACGCCTTGCTGTCCGGCGTGCGCACAGTGATCGTGTTAAAGGATTTCACACCTTTAAGGGTGCGCCCATCTGTCGGCGCCGATCCGCGTGCCTATGCCGAACAAGGGGTCGTGGCCCATCTTGGTGCGTGCCTACCCGATTGGTGTAAGGTCACTGCTAGCGGGCACAAAGGCTGGGCGCTTAAGTCTGAAATATGGGGCGTCAAAGTCGAAGAAGTGCGCGAATAATCGCGCCCATAACGGCGATTAGTTAACCGCCCATATCGATTTCAATGCCAAGGGCTTTGGCGACGGTAAAGATGTCTTTGTCACCCCGACCACACATATTCATCACCATCAGATGGTCCTTGGGCAAATCCCCTGCGATTTTTGCAACGTGGGCCAACGCGTGACAGGGTTCCAAGGCTGGAATGATACCCTCGGCCTCGCAACAGATTTGAAACGCTTCCAAGGCTTCAATGTCGGTGATCGAAACATATTCCGCCCGGCCAGTTTCATGCAGCCAGGAATGTTCGGGCCCGATACCTGGGTAATCTAGACCCGCCGATATCGAGAAGCCTTCAAGAATTTGGCCGTCATCGTCTTGCAACAGATACGTTCGATTGCCATGCAGCACGCCAGGCCGACCACCCGTTAGGGACGCGCAATGTTCCATTTTCATGTCGACACCTTTGCCGCCTGCTTCGACGCCAATGATCCTGATTTCTTTGTCATCCAAAAACGGAAAGAATAAGCCCATTGCATTTGACCCACCACCGATGGCGGCAACCAGGCTGTCAGGCAACCGCCCTTCGCGTTCCATCATCTGCTCGCGCACTTCTTTGCCAATGATCGATTGGAAATCGCGCACCATGGCAGGATAAGGATGCGGACCAGCGACCGTTCCGATGCAATAAAACGTGTTGTGTACATTGGTTACCCAGTCGCGCATCGCATCGTTCATCGCGTCCTTCAGCGTGCCGCGACCTGACGTGACAGAAATGACTTTGGCCCCAAGCAAACGCATGCGAAACACGTTGGGCGACTGACGCTGAACATCGTGCGCGCCCATAAAGACCACGCATTCTAGGCCAAATCGGGCACAAACTGTTGCTGTGGCAACGCCATGTTGACCCGCACCAGTTTCAGCAATGATCCGGGTTTTACCCATGCGCCGGGCCAGCAATATTTGACCCAACACGTTGTTGATTTTATGTGCGCCCGTGTGGTTCAGTTCGTCCCGTTTTAGATAAATCTTAGCACCGCCAAATTTTTCGGTTAGGCGTTCCGCATAATAGAGCGGGCTAGGGCGGCCAACGTAATGTTTCCACAAGTCATCCATTTCAGCCCAAAATTCAGGATCGACCTTTGCGCGCTCATATTCTGCCTCAAGATCAAGGATCAAAGGCATCAGAGTTTCGCTGACAAACCGACCGCCAAAATCACCAAACCGCCCGCGTTCGTCGGGGCCGGCCATGAAAGAGTTTATCAGATCTTGTGGCATGATGCGTTCCTTGTTTAGACAGATTGCATCTATAGGCAACCACTCAAGCCGTAAAGCCGTAGAACCGGAAAAGACGCATCCTAACTTGCGCTGCCCAACCACTTGGCATGCGCCTGTTCGTTTGAAGGTGTATCTTCGGTTTCAAAGCAATAATTCCGGGCTGACTTGGTGGTTTCAGAGGCACGTTTCATAAGGTCTTTATGCGCCTCAAAATGTGCAAATTCATGCATGCTTTCCCGATCTTCCCAAACAGATAGAACAAAAAATATTCGGCCTTTTCGAAACAACCCGACATGAACACAGCCTTGGGTCTTTTTGGCATGTCGATATGAAGTTAGGGCAAGATAAAGAAACTGGGGTAACTTAGACCAACTGAGTAGTTCCATGCCACCGATTGAGGCGATTAACATTCTAAGCTGCTGTTTTGGAAACTTGCCTCCAAAAATGCCTTGATCAATGCGCTGTCCTTCACCCCAGACGCGCTTTCAACGCCCGAGGAAACATCGACAATCGATGCTCCGGTTAGATGCGCAGCCTCGGCGACGTTTTCGGGCGTTAAGCCACCTGCCAGCATCCAAGGCACGGCCCAACGTCGGCCCGCGATAAGCCGCCAGTCAAATGGCAGGCCGTTGCCGCCGGGTAATTCTGCGTTTTTTGGTGGTTTGGCATCGCACAATATTTGATCGGCGGCTCGAGCGTATTCGTTCAGTGCTGGCAGGTCACCCTCATCCCCAACGCCAATTGCCTTCATAACTGGCAGGCCAAACACCTCGCGCACTTGTGCCACGCGTTCGGGCGTTTCTTGCCCGTGAAGTTGCAGCATATCAACCGGTAAGCGTTCCACGATTTGACCAAGCAGGGCGTCATCGGCGTTCACGGTCAAAACGACTTTGCAAATGCCATCAGGCACGACAAGCATCAGGTCGCGCGCGGCTTTGATCGAAACGTAACGGGGTGATTTAGGGAAAAAGTTAAAACCCAGATAGCGCGCGCCGTTTTTAACAGCCGCTTCAATGTGCCGGACTTCTTTCAGCCCGCAGATTTTTACCTGCATTCGACGAGCACCCTAATCCAGAAGGGCCAGAACGTCGTCTTTGCCTTCGCCGGTTTTTGCCCGTAGTCCCTGCACTTCTCGTTCCAACCGGTTCAATTCGCGTTTGCGTTTGGCCGCATCGCTGCGTTGCTTAAACTCGCGGATATATTCCCAGACAAAGCCAATTAACAATCCGGCCAGAATTGAGGCCAGGATTACCAAAAACAGGGGCAGAGAATAGGAATTGCCAAACGGCACAAAACCAGCAAATTCGTCGGGCACAAGATTAACAGTAATGGCAGCGCGATTGGCTAGTGCAACTACAATTAGGATCAGTCCGACAACGGCCCAAAACACATAACGGATGTAACGCATAGCAACCTCTGATCTTTGTTCGCGGCCGCCTAATCACTAGCCGCCGTTCAAGCGATCCCTTAACAACTTGCCCGTCTTAAAGAAAGGCACATGTTTTTCATCAACCGATACAGATTCGCCTGTTCGCGGATTTCTGCCTGTTCGCGCATCGCGTTTTTTCACCGAAAATGCGCCAAATCCGCGCAATTCCACGCGATCACCATCTGACATCGCTTGGATTATTTCGTCGAAAATTGTCGATACAATTCTCTCAACGTCACGCTGATACAGATGTGGATTTTCAGCGGCAATTTTTTCAACCAGTT
>JBLHMX010000197.1:0-5106 GCA_047622625.1 Paracoccaceae bacterium
CCACTGATGGTGCTGGATCGCCAGACGGGTGATTGTGGACCAAAATGATGGCGGATGCATTCAATTCCAGCGCCCGTTTGACGACCTCGCGCGGATAAACCGGTACATGGTCAATTGTTCCGGTCTGCTGTTTTTCATCAGCGATCAAAAAGTTTTTTCGATCAAGGTACAGAATGCGAAACTGTTCCAGCGACAAATAGGCCATCGCCGTTTTACAATACGTCAAAAGTTCGTTCCACGACGCCAGAACTGGCCGGTCAAGAATACGCGACTGGGCCATTCGGTGGGCGACTGCTTCGGCGATTTTGAGTTCTTGTATGATAGTTTCACCAACGCCTTTAACCTTCTTTAGGCGTTCAATTGGTGCCGCAATAACAGAGTTGAAATCACCGAATTCTGCCAGCAAACATTTAGCCAAAGGCTTTACATCTTGCCGCGCAATGGCCCGAAACAACAGAAGTTCCAGCAATTCATAATCGGGCATAGCAGTGCCATTGCTTGTCATAAATCGAGCGCGAAGTCGTTTGCCATGATCCCGCAAGCCTTTCGAATCTTTTTCGGACGCGCGGCCAATGAAACCGGTTTCGTCTGCATCAGGTTGTGTGCAAAACTTTGTTTGCGGCTTTTCGAAAAGTATGAGCTGATTCTTGGTCATCACCCAACACTGCAAACAATTGGTAAATGGCGCGTTAATCAGGCAATAATGTCGCTTCAATGCAGCAATACGTTCTGCCAACAAACCAAGCTAAACAGCCCAAAATTCTACAGTTCTTCGAAAAAATCTCTCAAGTTGGCCGAAGCTCTATTTCACAACTATCGATCCAAAAACGGCGTTTACTGCCAAGTCGGGTGATATTTTCCAGTCGGTGACAGCGTAAATATTTCGCAGCCGTCTGCAGTCACACCGATTGAATGTTCAAACTGTGCAGACAAGGATTTATCCTTGGTTATTGCTGTCCAGTCATCTGCCAGAATTTTGGTGTCCGGACCGCCAAGATTAACCATTGGTTCAATCGTAAAGAACATACCTTCTTCAAGAACAGCACCCGTACCCCAGTTACCGTAATGAAGAACGTTGGGTGCAGAATGAAACACCCGCCCAAGACCGTGACCACAAAAATCGCGTACAACTGACATGCGTTGCGCCTCGACATACCGTTGGATCGCGGCGCCAATATCGCCAAAAGTATTGCCAGGTTTAACCTGATCGATACCTAACATCAGCGAGTCATGCGTCACTTGGATAAGTCGCTTGGCAAAAGGTTTAATATCACCTGCAATATACATTCGCGAGCTGTCGCCATACCAACCGTTCAAGATACACGTCACATCGATATTCAGAATGTCACCTTCCTGTACAACATCGTTTTTACGTTTGAACTTTTCTGTCTTGCCGGTTGGCGTAGCACTTCCTGGAATACCGTGACACACGACGTGGTTAAGCGAAATGCAGCTTGATTTTGGAAATCCTTTGTACCCTAACGTCGCGGGAACAGAGTCATTTCTGGTCATATAATCATGACAGAGCTGATCCAGGTAGTCGGTTTTAACCCCCGGCACAACGTGCGGCGCGATCATATCCAAGACCTCGGCTGCCAGTTTCCCGGCGGCACGCATGCCCGCGAATTCATCCGATGTATGTATTTGAATGCCGTCTCTATTCAAACGGCCCGGGGTTTGACCTTCCACGGAAATGCTCCAATTTGGTGTTTTTCGTTAGATAATCCCAATTGCCCGATGATGCCAGAGGCCATGCTAAAATTGTTTTTCGGGGTCAACCGGCAGCGGCTTTGATAAAGAGACGCCAAGGGGCGACACTGTTGTATCGTAACACAACATTTGAACGCCTGCTTCCCGCGCTTTATCGAACAGGCTTGCATAATTCGGATCAACGTCTGCTGCGACTTTGAACTTTGTGCAATCCGTGCGATGCACAACATATAACATTGCCGCACGATGTCCGTTGGCCACCATGTCAATCAGTTCGCCCAGGTGTTTGGTGCCCCGTTCAGTCACACTGTCTGGGAATTCGGCTAGTCCTTGTTCACGATGAAATGTAACTGCTTTCACCTCTAAGTAACAATCAGGCAATCCTTCGCCTGTTAGAAGAAAATCTATCCGGCTGTTTTTGCCGTATTTCACCTCGGGCCGAATATTTTGGTAGTCGGCAAATTCTGAAACCAGCCCTTTGGCCAAAGCCTCGGCAACCACTTGGTTTGGCAAGTTAGTATCAACGCAAGCCCAGTGACCCTCTGGCAATTCCACCAGCTTCCAGCTGTATCGAAGTTTTCGTTTAGGATCATCGTTTCGTTCAACCCACACTTGTAAGCCAGCGTCTTTTAACCCTGTCATTGCACCAGGGTTGCCGCAATGGGCCACGACCTCTTGGCCGTCAGGCAAGACTAAATCAGCCAAAAATCGTTTGTAGCGGCGGATAAGGGTGGCGCGGATAAGGGGGGTTTGAAACTTCATGGCATGGTCCTATACCTTGCATTCTTAGGGAACAAGATCGGGGCACACATGGCCAATCCTACCGCTGCATTTTTGGTAATCGGTGACGAGATTCTGTCTGGTCGCACACATGATAAAAACATCGGGTTTTTGGCCGAAAAGCTGACCGAAGCGGCGATTGACCTTAAAGAAGTGCGTGTTGTCGACGACGACCATGAAAACATTATGCGCGGTGTGCAAGATTTGGCTGAACGCTGGGATCACGTTTTTACAAGCGGCGGCATCGGGCCAACCCACGATGACATAACCGCAGATGCAATTGCAGCAGCGTTCAAGATCCCGATTGGCGTGCGCGATGATGCCCGCGCATTACTTGAGGCACATACAAATCGCATCGGCATCGATCTGAACGAGGCCCGCTTGCGCATGGCGCGCATACCTGACGGCGCTGTGTTGATCGACAATCCGGTGTCGGTTGCGCCGGGTTTCACCATTGAAAATGTGCATGTAATGGCAGGCGTACCTGCAGTCTTTCAAGCGATGGTCGGGTCGGTGGTTTCTGGATTGGCCGGAGGTGAGCCATTGATTTCACGCACATTGCGTATTGATTTACCAGAAGGCGAAATCGCAGGGCCTTTAGGCCAGGTTGCAAGCCTTCATCAAGAAGTTAGCATCGGGTCGTATCCTTTTATTTTACAAGGAAAATTTGGGGCCAACATCGTATTTCGGTGTTCCAGTCAGACCACGTTAGACGTTGCTGTTAAAGCCTTGGTAAACTTGTTTCCAATTGCAGTTGAACAATGACAGACTTGCCTGACCAGACCAGACTTTTACAGGCGATGGACGTCACTTGGGCACCTGCTAAAATGCGTGCGCTTGGGCCGTGGGTGCTAAGAAGTGGCGAAGGTGGCGGTAAGCGTGTTTCTGCGACAACCACTCACTTGCCCGTAAACGTCGGCGATATTGCCCAGGCCGAAACTGAAATGGCCAATATGGATCAGCAATCCATTTTTATGTTGCCAGGCGAAACAGGCCTGCCCCTTGACAAAATGCTGGCAGATCGAGGGTATAAAAACGTTGATCCCGTCATTTTGCTCGCTTGTCCTGTGCAAAAGCTCGGCTCGGTTTCCGCCAATCCGCATGATGGCATCCCGTGCGAACAGCCCTTGGCCTTGATGCGAGATATTTGGGGAAACGGCGGAATCGGGCCATCTAGGCTGCAAGTCATGAAACGAACACTTGGGCCCAAAACTTGGTTGTTCGGTCGGCATGGGCAAACCCCTGCCAGCGTGTCGTTTGTCGCACTTGATGGCAACATTGCAATGTTGCACGCGCTTGAAATATCACCAGAACTTCGCCGCAAGGGTATCGCACGCAAAATGATAAGTCAGGCTGCGATATGGGCGGGCAAACAGGGTGCTGAGTTTATTGCTGTGGCCGTTACCAGCGAAAACACGCCTGCCTGTGGATTGTACACTAGCCTTGGCATGCAAGTTGCGGGTAGATACCATTATCGAATGAAATGAAGGGGTTGGGATTGTCAGTTAAAGGTAAACCTGTACACGCGCTTGATTTGCCCCAGGCCGATCCACTGCCTGCGGAAACTCAACGGTATTTCGATATTTGCGTTGAAAAGCTGGGATTTGTGCCGAATGTTCTGTCGGCCTATGCGTTTAACATCGACAAGTTGAACGGGTTCACCACCCTTTATAACGATCTGATGCTTGGCCCAAGTGGCCTAGATAAACTAGAGCGCGAGATGATTGCCGTTGTTGTGTCATCAATTAACCGTTGTTTTTATTGTCTAACTGCTCATGGTGCCGCTGTTCGGCAGTTGTCTGGTGATCCGTCGTTGGGCGAAGTTCTGGTGATGAATTATCGCGCCGCAGATTTATCACTACGCCATAAGGCCATGTTGGATTTCGCAGCAAAGATGACCGAAGCGGGCCACAAAATTGAAGAAGTTGATCGCCAACATTTGCGCGATGTGGGATTCAGTGACCATGACATTTGGGATATCGCGTCAGTGACTGGGTTTTTCAACATGTCAAACCGGGTGTCCAACGCCGTAGATAAACAACCAAATTTCGAGTATCATTCGCAAAACCGATGATAAACCGCTCTCTCATATTCTGCCTGATGGCATCTGTTGCACCAATTTGCGTTGCCGCCGAGCAAGTGTTGGTTTTCCCACAAGGCTCTGTGCAAAGTTATGAAGCGTTAGACGTTTCGTCGACTTTTCAACTGCCGGTCGGTGCTTATTCAGCTGGAAAGATGAATACTGTTTCGGTTGAGGGTGTTGTGACCCAGCAGGTTTGGAAAACACCAAATTCACCGTCCGACACCCAAGGCTTAATCAGCCCCCTTCGGGATCAATTACAGCAGGCCGGATATACCGTTTTGTTTGAATGCGAAACACGGGTCTGCGGCGGCTTTGATTTTAGGTTCAATACACCTGTGGTTCAAGAACCGGAAATGCACGTTGATTTGGGTAATTTTCGTTATTTATCAGCATTTAAGACTGTAGATGAAGAAGAAGATTTCATCGGCCTGTTAGTCAGTCAAAGCCCAGATCGCGGCTTTATTCAAATGACGTCAATCGGTGGTGCTCCGGCCGCCGTTCCAAACATTGCATTGTCAACAAAGCAACCCTCG
>JBLHMX010000198.1:0-5080 GCA_047622625.1 Paracoccaceae bacterium
AGTCAAACTAATGGGCTTTGACGATCGCGGCAAAGTGCGCCTTAGCATGAAAGTCGTCGATCAGGAAACTGGCGAAGAGATTTCGCAAGAGGGTTGATTTTCTAGATACCGAAGAATTAGGAGGCCTGGCAATTGCTGGGCCTTTTCTATTTTCCCAGTTGGAACTTATCGCCCATCACCACCCCTTGCATCCGACCCCGCACAATGACAGTGTCCCCGCAAATTCCCCCTTTCAGCTTAGGAGTTCTCCCCATGCTCGACAAACGTCAATTCTATATCAACGGCCAATGGGTCGCCCCGTCACAGGCAAATGACTTTGAGGTCATTAATCCTTCTACTGAAGAGGCCTGCGCGATTATTTCGATCGGCTCGGAAGCCGATACAAATGCGGCTGTGGCGGCGGCTAAGGCTGCGTTCATTCCGTGGGCGAACACGCCAAAAGAACAGCGCATCGCGCTGATCGAACGCTTGCTAGAGGTTTACAATTCCCGCGCTGACGACATGGCCAAGGCCATCAGCATGGAAATGGGTGCGCCGATTGATATGTCAGTGCAACAACAGGTCGTCACGGGTAGCTCGCACATCAAAAATTTCATCCGCGCTTTTGACGGATTTGAATTTGATCGCATGCTAGGCGACCATGCCCCGAACGACCGTATCCTGATGGAACCAATTGGTGTTGTCGGCATGATCACGCCGTGGAACTGGCCGATGAACCAGATTGCGCTGAAAGCCATCCCAGCGATGGCCACGGGCTGTACAATGATCCTGAAGCCATCCGAGATCGCACCGCTTTCGGGCAGTCTGTTTGCCGAAATTGTTGATGAGGCGGGTTTCCCTGCTGGTGTGTTCAACTTGGTCAACGGTGACGGTTTGGGTGTCGGAACACAGCTTTCGGGCCACAAAGATGTGGATATGATTTCGTTTACGGGTTCAACACGCGCGGGGGCCGCGATCCAAAAGAACGCTGCAGACACGGTCAAACGCGTTAGTCTTGAACTTGGCGGTAAAGGCGCAAATATCATCTTTGCGGATGCCGACGACAAAGCTGTCAAGCGCGGGGTTCTGCGGTGCATGAACAACACTGGCCAGTCTTGTAACGCGCCAACCCGCATGCTGGTTGAGCGGTCGATTTATGACCAAGCCTTGGAAACGGCCGCCGCAACAGCGGATGCGATAACTCTTGCCGATGCATCGGAAAATGGACGTCACATCGGACCCGTTGTTTCAGAGGCTCAGTTCAACAAAATTCAAGGCCTGATTAAAGTTGGCATCGATGAAGGCGCAAAATTGATTGCTGGTGGTCTTGGTCGCCCCGAAGGCTTGGACAAAGGTTATTTCGTGCGCCCAACGATTTTTGCCGATGTAAACAACGATATGGACATCGCGCGCGAAGAAGTCTTTGGCCCGGTTCTAACCATAATACCGTTTGACACCGAAGCAGAAGCCATCGCGATTGCCAATGATACGGCATACGGTTTGACTAACTTCTTGCAAACGCAAGACGGTGCCAAAGCCAACCGTGTTGCCCGTCAATTACGGTCAGGCATGGTCGAAATGAACGGCACCTCGCGTGGTCCTGGCGCACCATTTGGCGGATACAAGCAATCTGGCAATGGTCGTGAAGGCGGTGTTTGGGGCTTGGAAGACTACCTCGAGATTAAGTCTGTCAGCGGCTGGACTGCTGAATAGGAATACAATTTCACCCCGACCTTTGGGTCGGGGTGGCTTTCAACCAACTTCGGCTAACAAGCTGGCATTACCGCCCGCTGCTGTGGTGTCGATGCAGATATGACGCTCTAATCGGCACTTCGCCGCCAGATCGTTACCTGTGGCCAACGGGATAATTTGCCCGACCCGGCTGGCAAGCGCATGGCGCATTTCCTTTTGAACCTGTGTATCACCCCAATAAGCGACAGCGCAAAACCCGTTTAGGTGGACCAATTCCGCTGGCGTTAGATCACCATCAACCTTTACCGCGATACACCCGTTTTGATGTGCGGTTTCTGCCTGCTGCTGAGTCAAGCTTTCGCTGGGACCAAGGCACAAAACCACGCCTCGACCATAGACTGATAGCTGGTTGCTTTCACCAGTTGGCCCAGGCAAGGCCGTTGTGGAAAGCTTCGAAACGACCTGCGAACGGGCGCCGTCCAATGCTGATTGGATCTGCGCAACGTCCGCTTTGTGACCCGTTAACCCACCAATTTCACGGTTAAGCGCACGCGTAAAGCGCGCCACGTAAGACGGCCCACCTGCCTTTGGTCCTGTGCCTGATAGCCCTTCGCCGCCGAAAGGTTGCGAGCCGACAACAGCCCCAATCTGGTTGCGGTTGATATAGATGTTGCCTGCTTTTAGTCGCGAAGTGACTTGTTCGACCCGATCATCAATCCGGCTGTGCATACCAAAAGTTAGGCCATAACCCGTGTCGTTGATCGCATCGACAACCTTGTCGATCTCAGTCGCTTTAAATGTCGCCACGTGCATCACTGGGCCGAAAACCTCATGGTCTAATTCAGCGATGCCGTTAACTTTGATCACCGCAGGAGAGACAAACGTACCGACAGCCGGAGTTTGCAGCCGCTTCAACAACCGCCCATCCGCTTTGGCGCGTTGAATATGCGCGGTGATATCTGCCCAAGCCGTTTCGTCAATTACTGGCCCCACATCAGTTTTCATCACCCACGGATCACCCACAACCAATTCATCCATCGCGCCGTACAGCATTTCAAGGAACTGATCAGCGATGTCTTCCTGTAGATAAAGCATCCGAAGGGCCGAACATCGCTGGCCTGCCGATTGAAATGCCGAGGCGATGATATCTTTGATTGCTTGTTCGGGCAGGGCCGTGCTGTCAACGATCATCGCATTCAACCCGCCTGTTTCGGCAATCAACGGTGCGTCCGGTTCAAGACCTGAAGCCATAGCGCGGTTGATTGTATGGGCGGTTGCGGTTGAACCGGTGAAACAAACACCGTCTATCCGATTATCTGAAGTCAACTTGGCCCCAACAATCGAACCCTTACCGGGCAAGAATTGCAGCACGTTTCGTGGAACGCCCGCTTTGTGCATCAGGTCGATTGCCAGAAACGCGGTTATGCCGGTTGGTTCGGCAGACTTACCTAGCACCCCGTTACCAGCCGCCAATGCGGCTGCGATTTGGCCCGTGAAAATCGCTAAGGGAAAATTCCAAGGTGAGATACAGGCGAACAATCCGCGACTTGGCTGAATTTGTCTGATGCTTTCCGCTGCATAGAACCGCAGAAAATCAACCGCTTCCCGCAGTTCGGAAATTGCATCTGCGGGTGATTTCCCGGCTTCCCGACACAATACCGCAAACAGTTCGCCAAAATTTTCTTCGTATAAGTCAGCCGCCCTGTTCAGGATTAATCGTCGTTCTGGCGCACTGCTATCGCTCCAATCCGTGGCGGCGGCAATGGCCGCTTCGACATCGGCTTCAGATGCCTGCGTTACGCTGCCCACGTCATCGGTTGGATCAACCGGATTGGTAACTAACAGCTTTTCCTGACCGCTTAATTTTTCCGCAATCAGCGGGCCAGCCTGCCATTGGTGTGTTTTGAAACCACTTCGCGCTTGTTCAATTCTATCTAAGTCATCTTGATCATGCAGATCCAAACCCTTCGAATTGGGTCGCTCGGCCCCGTATATCTCTGCCGGCAAAGAAATTGCGATGTTTCGTTCTGCGCCGATCTCTTCAAAAGGGTCGGCGGCCACCAGTTCCGGTGGCACATCGTTGTCAACGATCATATTTACGAAGGACGAATTCGCACCGTTCTCCAGCAACCGCCTAACCAGATATGCCAACAGGTCTTTGTGCGTGCCGACGGGTGCGTAAATCCGGCATTGCGTGCCTTCACCCCGCAAAACCAAATCATGCAGGCTTTCGCCCATACCTTGCAAACGTTGAAATTCAAACGTCGATTTGTCAGCGGCCAATTCAAGAACAGCAGCTACAGAATGGGCGTTGTGGGTGGCGAATTGCGGATAAATCCGGTCGGTCATCGCAAGCAATTTTGCAGCGCACAGAATATATGAAACATCTGTAGCGGATTTCTGAGTGTAGACGGGAAAACCGGCCAGCCCTTCGACTTGAGCGCGTTTAATTTCCGTGTCCCAATAGGCGCCCTTGACCAGCCGAACCATAATTTTGCGATCTAGTTCCACGGCCAAGCCATGTAACCAATCAAGCACTGCGCCAGCACGTTTGCCGTAGGCCTGAACGACGACGCCAAAGCCGTCCCAGCCTGCCAAGTCCGGGTCGCGCAGAACCGCCTCGATCACGTCAAGCGACAAGTCAAGGCGGTCAGCCTCTTCTGCGTCAATGTTGAAACCCATGCCGGCCTTGGCCGCTTGCCTTGCCAATTTGCGGGTGGACTTCACCAATTCCTGCATAACGCGGTCTTTTTGGCCAACTTCGTATCGTGGATGCAAAGCAGACAATTTGATTGAAATGCCCGGATTTTTCCGGACATCAAGTGACTTGCACTGTCCGGCCAATTCTTCAATTGCTTCGCTATAGGCTTTGAAATATTTTTGTGCGTCGTCTGCTGTTAAGGCCGCCTCGCCCAGCATGTCGTAAGAAAAGGTAAAACCGCGTTTCGCAAGTTTTCCGCCGCGCGAGACGGCTTCTTCAATTGTGCGACCCTGAACAAACTGGTGGCCCATTTCACGGATCGCGCGGCCAACCGCCGTTCTGATAACCGGTTCGCCCAAGCGTTTTATCGCGCCGTGCAAGGTTGCGGCGATGCCGTCGCCCTCCCCGTCCTTCAGCACTTTACCAGTTAGCATTAAGGCCCAGGTCGAGGCATTGACCAAAGAAGATGAAGAATGCCCCAGATGCGCGCCCCAAGCTGATGGGGCGATCTTGTCTTCGATCAGGGCGTCCATCGTTGCGGCGTCAGGCACACGCAACAGCGCTTCGGCCAAACACATCAATGCGACACCTTCATCCGTAGACAAGCCATATTCGGCCAAAAATACTTCCATTAGACTGGGATCGCTGTCGGCACGAATTGCTGTGACCAATTTAACCGCGCGATCTTGGGTTGCTTTGCGGACTTCG
>JBLHMX010000199.1:0-5060 GCA_047622625.1 Paracoccaceae bacterium
AAGGATCACACCGTCCATACGCGATCGTATCATTACGAACATACCGATCAGCGTTGTCGCCAAGGATGCAGACCACTTTTCGGTTTCAAATTCAATTGGAAGCTCGCCCTTATTGACTGCCGCCCGAAAAGCGGTCGCAAAAGACGACTTTATCAAGCCAAAATAATCATCCACAAACCGCCGCGTCACGGGGTCATGGTGGGCGGTTTCTGCGGCTGCGTTGCACAGCAAGCAACCCCTTTCGGTTCCCATTTGCCCAACCGCCCCGGCAAATCGTTCCAAAGTTTCGAAAACCTGTTGTAGGCCTGTGCCGTCGGCATTCAACGCAACGAAACGTTTTGGCACTTCGTGATTCAGGTACCTATCCAAAGCGGCGTGATACAATTTCTGTTTTCCGCCAAATTCGGCATAAACGCTTTTGCGGTTGATCCTCATTTCGTCGACCAGCATATGCGTAGAAACACCATCATAGCCATGCAGCCAAAATAGCTGCATCGCCTTTTCCAGTACATCATCGCGTTGGTATGCCTTGTTGCGCCCCAAAATATTCCACCTGATTTATTGGCCGGCTACATAAGCCTTAACCTGATCCCGGATCCCTTTGTGTAATCCCACGTGACCATCCGCCATATCATCAAACTTGTATTGCATGACCTTTGCAATACTTGAGTGGATTTGGTCATAGTCATCTGTCATCGCTTTTGGAATTTCGTTGACGTGATCGCCGCGCCCGACGATGGAATCGCCACTGAACAGCGTATTGTTCCAAATATACATCGCACTACCAGGCGTATGACCGGGTGTGTGAATTGCCCGCACAGTAATGCCGTCAATTTCGATGTTTTGACCGTCGGTCGTTACAATAACATTCGCTCCAGTTGGGGGCGGTGGCGCCATCATTTTGGTTGAAATTCGCGCCATCCAGCCTTGGGGCATCGTATCGCCCATTAACAGCGCCTCTTCGCCGAGGCCAACGTAGACGGGTGCATCCGGGAACGCCGCCAGCCCACCCGTATGGTCAAAATGTGCATGGGTCAGGAACACGGCTAGCACTTTGCGCTCGCCAAGCTCATCCCGTATTTGTGTGGCTTCAGCGTCCCAGCCAGCGTCAATCAGTACAACGCCGGACGTAGTGGGAATAATCCAAGCAAACGATCCACCAGCATCAACACCTGTTAAGAGGCCATCTGACACGCGTTCGGCTTGTGCAAATGGCATTCGGGCGGCAATTGGGCCCATAATTGCAGCGATGGCCACAACGAATGCGGCCAAGCCACTCAAAGCGATCTTTTTATTTCTTTTCATATTGAGTTCCAATTTGATGTTAATAAGTAACTGATTGATTACTTATTAACAATGAAAATTGAAGAAGACAAGGGTGGCTGTTTCGCACGCCTTTTTTTAGGTTGGACAGTTGAGGTTGGATAAGATCATGCTTACTCACAAGGTTTTCCTGCAACTTATATTTCGGGTGACAGCAGTTTTTGGTTGATCAGACGCCGATCATGTCGGAAAGTCTTAGGCGTAAACAGAAAGGGTGTAAAATGGCAGGCAAGTTTGAGGTCTATAACGATAAAGCGGGCGAATTTCGGTTCCGTTTAAAGGCAGGAAACGGCGAGATTATTCTTGCAAGCGAAGGCTATAAAGCCCGGGCTGGTGTCGATAACGGAGTTGCGTCTGTGCAAAAGAATGCGTCCGATGACGCTCGTTACGAACGCAAAGAAACAAAGTCCGGCAAGCACATGTTCAACCTGAAGGCCACAAACGGCCAAGTGATTGGCACTAGCGAAAGCTACGAAAGCACATCGGGCCGCGATAACGGCATTGAATCCGTTAAGAAGAACGCACCGGATGCTGCCGTAAAAGATTTAACCTAAATCAGAAACAAAAACGCCCTCTGGTTAAAAGAGGGCGTTTTAGAATTCTTGTATTCCAACCGACAATTAGCGGCGGATACCCAACCGTTTGATAAGGTCTTTATAACGGGCCTCGTCTTTGGAGCGGGTGTAGTCCAGCAATTTACGACGCTGCGCAACCATAGTCAAAAGTCCACGCCGGGAATGGTTATCCTTTTTGTGGGTCTTGAAATGCTCGGTCAAAGTCGAAATGCGCGAGGTCAGAATGGCGACCTGTACTTCGGGCGAACCAGTGTCACCTTCTTTGATGGCATAGTCTTTAATCAATTGAGCTTTAAGCTCTGTTGTAATCGACATCGGGGTCTCCTTTAATAAGGTTAAAATGAATGGCGCAGGCCGGGATGTCGTCCAGCAGGGCCCGTGGAGGCTCTGCCCACTTTAGGCAGATGGGCGCGTATAGGGCGGTTTGGGTTGAAAGGAAAGAGGAAATACACAGCATTAGAGCTGTTGTAGGCCCTAAGTTACTGGGCCATATATTTTGCCATATGGTCGTCAATAATGTCCGCGCATTCCTGTGCATGCGTTGATGTCAAAAAATGCCCGGAACCCGGAACAACTTTAATCGAACTATTCGCGAAATAGCGGGCAAGGTGGTTTGCAATTTCCTGTAATGCCAGATTAGCATGTACACCACGCGCAAAAGTGCAAGGTATAAGCAACGCCGAAAATTTCGAAAGCACTGGGGTAAAGCCCTTGGCAGATCACGAGTCCAAGATATTTGTATACACAACAGAACGGCAATAGTCTTGAAATTGCGCCGGCATGTTCTTGAACGTGCCAGCCCCGCCCCAAAAATCAATGATTATTCCTGCGGCGTCCAGGTCGTTTGAGGCGTAGGCGGTTTCAAACCCGGCTGCCATTTCAAGCATACTTTGGCTCCAAGAAAATTCGCCAGTTTCAGGTTGTGCGTAAATTGGATTGGCTTCAAAGGTAATTAGGCTGAGTGGTTTGACACGGCCAGACAAGGCGGCCGCCAACACATTCAATCCGCCATAGGAATGGCCGACCAGATGAACTGGCGCGCCAATTTGCGCGACAACCCGCGCAACGAAATCCGTCATACCTGACATGTCATGCACGTTTGCTGGTCGGATCTCTTTGCTGCCACCATAACCGGGCAGGCTGGTGGTGAGCAGGCGATAAGAATCCCTTCAGCGCATTTTGCGCTCCGCGCCAACCAGAATGCGTGCTGTAAAAACCAGGTAAAAACAACAGGGCGGGGCCCTGGCCGCTATCAATAAAATCAAAGTCCAAAATACGTTTCCAAACTCACGGTTGCCTAATCATACCAGCAATTTCGCGGGCCCATGCGCCGATAATTGGAATAAAATCGATCGAGGCCAGTGCATATATTGCAAAAGAAACCACCAATGTGGCCCCCAGGACACTGCCAAAGCCAAAGGCAATACCGCGCAATAATTGACGGCCAATCAAGTGCATCGGTGACATGCTTAGGCGCTTGTTAACTTGCGCAATTTCAAGCCTAAGGGCGGTGACTTCGGTGACCAACGGGTCATTTTCTGGCGTTTCCGGGTCCGGTGTCACGATTTAATACCTCTGTTTCTATGCGTCTGCAGTACTGATTGCCGCGTATTTTTTAACAATCACATCGAACCGTGGATTTTGAAGCTATAACCGAAACAATCGAACATATTTACAACATATTAACAACAAGTTAACGCCTAAATGCTGGCAATTGGCAGGTGAGCTGCATATGGTCAACACATCTGGGGATTCGCCTGTATCGGCATTAGCAGCGGGGGCTGCGCCGATTTAAGTCAGGGGAATAAGCGGGGCCAACGACCTGTCGGGGTGATGGGTGGGAGTGGTCTGTAATGATGTCTTTGATGGCAATCGCCGGATTTGCGTTTGGTGGTATATTTGACGGCGCTGGCAACAGCGGTGCCGATGATACATCCGAACCGGATTACCTCTATGAACAAGAAAGCTGGGCGCAGGATTTGGCGCACCACAATCTTGTTGATTCTGCAGTATTGAATGATGCCGGGGAAGTCGCTCCCGCATCTGTATCACCTGCTATTTCATTCGATCCAGCACCAGACATTTTTGATTACGATCGCGGCGATATGATCGCGGGTTTTGATCCATCAAGCGACTTGATCGAATTGGAATACACGGCATCTTTGGGTGTTCCGGACGTGACGATCACCGATTTTGCCGACGGCAGCGGAGCGTCGATTGCGTTGAACGGTGTGGTGGTGGCCGACGTAACAGGTGCGCAGGGGCTTGACCCAAATTCAGTGAATTTAATCGCGGTTTAACAGCCGAATCAGTCAGAACGGAAAACACAATGGAACTTTTAATTTTAGGTGGACTTATTCTTACCGGATTTCTTTTTGAAGCGATTTGGGATCAATCTGGCGACGGAGAAGCCGATGAAGGCACGTCGGGCAATGACATCTTATACGGCACAGATGGTGACGACGATATCGAAGGCCTGGACGGTGACGATCTGATTTTTGGTATGCGTGGCAGTGACACTCTGCACGGCGGCAATGGTGAAGACACCATCCAAGGTGGCTGGGATGACGACACTATAATTGGCGGCGCTGATAACGATACGGTTCATGGCAGTCGTGGCAATGATCAGATTTCTGGTTGGGGCGGTGACGATATGCTGGATGGCGGTCGCGGGGCCGACTCGATTTGGGGTAACCAAGGCGATGACACGATTTACGGACGGCAAGGTAATGACGGGCTGTTTGGCAATGACGGCGAAGACACAATCAGTGGTGGTTGGGGTAGTGACCGTATTGCTGGTGGCGCTGATAACGACACGCTTAGTGGCGATCAGGGTATTGATTCGCTTGTTGGCGGCGAAGGCGATGACGAAATGCACGGCGGCGCCGGCGCCGATTTGATGGTCGGAGATGAAGGTGGTTTGACCGCAATAATAGAAACCGGCAATGACACTATGTTTGGCGATGGTGGCAATGACGTCCTAATCGGCAACACTGGCACAGATACACTGAACGGTGGAGCGGATGACGATCTGTTGATCGGCGGCGGCGGTGAAAACCTAGCGGCACATTTCGCCGGACTTGCGCCGGGCTATGTCTTTGACGACTGGATTGACCAAGAGGTCGACACTTTGAATGGCGGCGCTGGCGAGGATGAAATATT
>JBLHMX010000200.1:0-4974 GCA_047622625.1 Paracoccaceae bacterium
ACTTCTTCGGGCGTCGCAATGGATGTTATTGACTGTGCGGACAGTAAGAATTCACCAGCTTTGCATGCAGTGACGGAACGATTGGTCAGGGTGGGTGACGCGTCGCTTGCGGCCGCGACCGACAACGCGTCACTTCCGGGTTGATTGCTTGGGTCAAAGGGATATTCTGCCCTTAACCAATATCAGAGGTCCGAATGATCCCGAAATTTGCTGCAATGACTGCGCAAGCAGTTCCGATAACAGTTCTTAGTCGTGAAAGCCTGAATACGTGGATCGAAGATCAACCCGATCAGGTGAAATCTTGGGTTGCTGCGAATGGGTTTAGCGGCGCATTGGGATCAATCCTGCATTTACCAGATGAGACCGGCACTCTGGCCGCTGTTTTATTTGGCTGGGGAGATGCGAAAACCCGCCAAAGGGGCAGGTTTCATCTGGCTAAAGCCGCACACTCTTTGCCCAAAGGCGAATATTTTGTTGAATCAGGATTATCCGCAAGCGAAGCAGATGAAGCAGCCCTTGGCTGGTTATTGGCGTCTTATGGGTTCGGTCGATACAATTCTAAACCGGCCAAAGATGCACATCTGGTTGCTCCGGATGGTGTCGATGCAAATCAGATCGAAGCAATTGCAGCAGCCGAGTTTTTTGCCCGCGATCTTATCAACACGCCAGCCAACGACATGGGTCCGGACGCACTTGAAGCTGCGTTTCACAGCCTTGGCAAAGTGCAAGGTGCTGTCACATCCGCGATTGTTGGCGATGATTTGTTGCAGCAAAACTTTCCGTTAATCCATGCGGTTGGGCGCGCGTCTGATCAGCAACCAAGATTGCTGGAACTGAACTGGGGCAAGGACGGTGATCCAAAGGTGACATTGGTTGGTAAAGGCGTTTGTTTTGACACCGGCGGGTTAAACATCAAACCCGGGGCATCGATGGGTTTGATGAAAAAAGACATGGGCGGGGCGGCGACCGTGATGGGACTGGCGCAACTTATTATGTCGCTGAAACTTCCCGTGCGTCTAAGAATGTTAGTACCTGCAGTCGAAAACTCGATTTCGGCGGGCGCATTTAGACCGGGTGATATCCTGACATCGCGCAAGGGTCTGACAGTTGAGATTAATAACACAGATGCAGAAGGGCGTTTGGTTTTGGCAGATGCATTGGCCCTAGCGGATGAGGATACGCCAGATTATCTGATCTGCATGGCAACGCTAACTGGTGCTGCGCGTGTGGCCCTTGGCCCTGATCTCGCCCCCTTTTACACGGATGACGACAGCCTGTCCCATGCGCTGGGCCGATCTGGCCGCAAAGTTTGTGATCCGGTTTGGCGGATGCCTTTTTGGGAGCCCTATGAAGATATGATTGAACCTGGCATAGCCGATCTTGATAACGCTCCGTCCGGTGGGTTTGCCGGATCAATGACAGCGGCCCTGTTTTTGCGGCGATTTGTTGATAACGCCCGCGCATTTGCACATTTTGATATCTATGGCTGGAACCCAAACTCGGCCCCCGCCCGACCCAAAGGCGGCGCATTTCTAGGTGCGCGCGCTATTTTTGAAATGCTCAGCGAACGGATTAAAATGTAATGCATCCAAGGCGAACACCGGCAAATGCAAACGTGGCTCATATTTCGTTGGACGGCCAAGTTAAGGCACGTCAGTTCGTCAGTGGAAAGTTGCGCCAAGTTTCAACATCGTTTGCGGATTTACGGCGCAAACCTTTGGGTGCACTAGATTGCCAGTTGCTGTTTGGATCTGTATTTCTGGTTTTAGAAAACGCAGACGGTTGGGCTTTTGGACAGTCTGTCAAAGACGGCTATGTGGGTTATGTTCTTTTGGACCAACTGGCGGATGCCAGCCCTGCAACGCATCAAATATCAGCGAATTCCAGCCATGTGTATGCTCAGCCTGACATGAAATCGGGTGCGATTACGCCTTTATCCTTTGGATCATCTTTGGCGATATCTGACGAGGCTGGAAATTTTGCAGCACTGAACACAGGCGGGTTTGTTCCGCGCCAACATGTTTCGCCGTTGGATCAAACCGCCTCAGATTTCGTCACCGTCTTTGAACGTTTTTTGGGCGTACCCTATTTATGGGGTGGGGATACGATTTGGGGCATGGATTGTTCAGGTGCTTTACAACTTGCCTTGTACGCAGCCGGTCACGATTGCCCACGTGACAGTGATATGCAGCAGGCTGAGCTAGGTTCACAACTGGATCACGACGCGCCATTGCAGCGCGGTGATTTGATCTTTTGGTCCGGCCATATAGGTGTGATGCGAGATACCGAAACCTTGATCCATGCAAATGCGCATCATATGGCCGTCGCTTCGGAACCTTTGATTGGCGCAGTCGAGAGGATTCGCGCCAAAGGCGATGGTAATGTAACTTCGCGCCGCCGCCTTTAGATTACAGCTTCAAGGCACTGCACGGATCAACAGTTTTTCTAATACCCGCATTACAACTTTCAAATCGTTGCCGCGCTTTAGTATTTGTCCATCCATAGCGATCACAGCATATTGTCCTTGGCGAAGTTTTAACTTTGGACGTTTTTCAACTCGGTAGATCGGATGTTCAGCTGTGCGGCGGAAAATCGAAAACACCGCAATTTCATGCAGGCATGAAATACCGTAGTCGCGCCATTCACCAGCTGCAACCATATGACCATAAACCGACATGATCACACTTAGCTCCGTTCGATGAAAGGCTACTTGTTCAGGGATTCGCTGGTCCTGAAATAAGGCAGTAGGGTTTTTTGCATCCATTTTTATACTTTGTCGTTGGAATCAGTTGAAATCAACCCGTGACCAAATTTTGACCGCTTGATTGCCGTGAAATGAACCGAAGCGCTTCACTTTTCCGCCGCTTTTGGCCGTCAGATAAGAACCTGTAGCGAGCGAATGCTCACCCCGGCGTTGCGGCATTCAGCCCCCACCCAGAACCGCGACGCCGGGACCTACAAAAGCAAAATATTCTGCCTCCGGTCAAAAACCGGGGGCTTTTTTTGTTCAGCTATCCATATTGTGCGCCTGCGTTGATTGTCCCGAAAATGGAAACTGACTGTTCTAAATTTTTAGTGTTTTGCCGCAAATTTGCCGTGAACGCATCCAGTTTCCGCCGCCATTGGCCAGCATACCAATACCTGTAGCGAGCGAAGGTTCACCTCGATACCGCGGTAATCAGCCCCCACCCAGATCCGCGGTATCGGGGACTACAAAGACTAAAAGACCTTGTCGGAAACGGCAGGGTCTTTTCTTTTTGCACAACAAAATCGGCTTGTTTACCTTTTGGAAATAGATTGCCCAGAAATGGTCGTTTTGTTTCCTAAACCTTGCCCGCATTGTCCGCGATACCTGTTCTTGTAGCTGATATAGCTTCCCTCGGCGCTGCGCTGACATAGCCCCCACCCAGATGTGCGGCGCCGAGGATTCGTTTTTCCAAAAATACTGTTGGCAATATCCTGCAACGGTTCTAGCTTGCGTTTATCAAGTTTGGACAAAAGTGGGGTTTGCTATGCGTGACTATCAGTTGCCAGGTCGGTCGTCGGTTTTTGCTCAAAACGGGATGTGCGCGACATCGCATCCTTTAGCCGCCAAGGTCGCGGTCCAAATCCTTGAAAGCGGAGGCAACGCGGTTGATGCAGCAATTGCCGGTGCCGTTCTTTTGGGGCTTTGCGAACCGGCAATGACGGGCATTGGTGGCGACTGCTTTGTTTTGTTGAAACCCGCAGGTGAAGATCGTGTTGTCGCACTAAATGGATCTGGTCGCGCGCCAGGCGGGTTGAGTGCTGATAAAATGCGCGCCGATGGTCATAAGACCGTGCCCTTGCGCCAACCCGAAGCGGTAACAATCCCCGGTGCGGTTGACGCATTTTGCAAGTTATCGCGCGACTGGGGCAAAATTGGTCTGAAAGCAACTCTCGCCCCTGCGATCTATTATGCCGAAGCAGGCGTGCCGGTTGCCGGGCGTGTCAGTTTTGACTGGCATGCGGCGCAAGAAAATTTAACGGGCGAGGCCCGCCGTCATTACCTGTTTGACGGCAAACCACCCCGCACAGGCCAAGTGTTTCAGGCCCCGCAACAAGCAGAGGTGTTGCGCCGAATCGCAATAGAAGGCCGTCGCGGGTTTTACGAGGGCGAAGTGGCTGAAGATATGGTCAGTTCCCTGTCTGCGTTGGGGGGTGTTCACACGTTGGACGATTTCGCCAACACCGCGTGCGAATATACCGAACCCGTTTCGGGCACGTACAAAGGTGTCGACCTGATCGAGCATCCGCCGAACGGTCAGGGTGCGACCGCGATTTTAATGAATAACATTCTGGCGCATTTTGATGTGCCCGCGATGCAGCCTTTCGGCAGTCTCCGTGCCCATATCGAAGCTGAAGCAGCAAAATTGGCCTACGACACCCGCAACCGATTTATTGCAGATGCTGATCACACAAGCCGTTTGGATCATCTGCTGTCTCTGGAAACAGCCGCCAACCTTGCTGCACTGATTGACCCAAAGAATGCGATGAAATCGCCCGCAACGTTATCTGAATCGGTTCACAAGGACACAATCTATATAACTGTCGTTGATAAGGATCAGATGGCGGTTTCCTTAATCTATTCGGTGTTCAAATCTTTCGGGTCAGGCCTTGCATCAAACAAGTTCGGCATCCTGTTTCAAAATCGCGGGGCTGGGTTTAACCTTGAAAAAGGCCACATAAACGAGGCTGCAGGCAACAAACGCCCGATGCACACGATAATTCCCGCGATGTTGGCCAAAGAGGGCCGGGTCTTTATGCCGTTTGGCGTGATGGGCGGCGCATATCAACCCAATGGTCATGCGCGTTTCGTAACGAACCTAATTGATTTCAACATGCACCCCCAAGCGGCAATCGACGCCCCGCGCTGTTTTTCAGATGCAGGAGATATGCAAGTTGAACGCGGCTACAGCGAAAAAGTTCGCCAAGAACTCGTCGACATGGGCCATG
>JBLHMX010000201.1:0-4944 GCA_047622625.1 Paracoccaceae bacterium
CTGCGGCCCGCACTTTGCCGCGTGATTTTGTTCTGGTTGCCCGCGCTGATGGCATTTTGACAGGCCAATACGGCGTAGAAGAAGCCATAAAACGGCTCCAAGCGTATGAAGCAGCGGGTGCTGATTGCGTTTATGCGCCTTCGCCTGGGTCTCTTTCTGATCTCAAACGTGTTTGCGGCGCGGTTAAAGCGCCAATAAACGCGCTGGCTGCTGGCCCTAGTGCCAATACCAGTCGCGCTGAATTTGCCCGAATGGGTGTTGCACGTATCTCACTTGGGGCGGCTTTGGCACGCGTGACCCACAAGGCGATCTTTGAAGCCGGTGAAGCCATGTTTCAGAACGGCGATTTCACGCAACTTACAAACGCATTGCCTGCCAGCATCACTGATAAAATGCTGACATAAGGCGCACAATTCATCACAACTGCGACACGCAGGTGACAGGGCAGCAATTGCGCCGCCTTTCCACGCGACGCTCTCTTGTATCCCAGCGAATGTGGCCCTAATACTCGGCCTGAACTTTGATGTTGGAAGGCCCAAAATGTCCGAACCAGAACGCAAGAAGAAAAAGAGCACGATGGTCGTCTGGGCCATCCTTGGCCTATTGGTTGTCTCACTTACGGGATTTGGCGTTCAAAACGTTGGCTCGGGAGGCTCGCAAGCCATCGGTTCAGTGGGGGATGAAAAGATCACCGTGAACGAATATGCCGCTGCGTTAAACAATCAGTTACGGGCGATTTCGCAACAGATCGGCCAGACGATCACGTTGGAGCAAGGGCTGTCCTTTGGTCTGGGCGATCAGGTTATCGCGCAGGTTTTCAACACTGCTACGTTAAACGGCGAAAACAATCGTATTGGTCTTTCAATCGGCGATGAGTTTGTCAAAGAAAACTTGCTGGCAACCCAAGCCTTCCAAAGTTTGACTGGCCAGTTTGATAAAGTCGCCTATGACTTTGCGCTTGAAAGGGCAAACCTGACCGCTTCGGAATATGACGAAACAATTCGCAGCGATACCGCAAGAACTTTGCTGCAAGCCTCGATTGTTAGCGGCGTGCGCGCCAATGACAGCTATGCAAAGGCGTTGCTTGGCTTTGTGGCCGAAGTTCGGGATTTTTCGTGGGCGACAATTGACGCAAGCCTTCTGGCTGAACCAGTACGAGAACCGAACCCAGCAGAGATTGACGCACAATATAAGGCCAATCCAGCGGCTTATACCGCTGCAGAGGCGCGCAAGTTGACCTTTGTTTTGTTAAGCCCCGAAATGTTAATTAGCAGCATTCAGCCAGATGATGCAGCACTGTTGCAACTTTACGAAGATGAAACCGGCCGTTTCAATCAACCGGACCGTCGCATCGTTGATCGGCTGGTTTTCAGCACAAACGCCGAAGCCCAAGCCGCTTTGGACAGCATCACAGGTGGCGCTAAGATTTTCGCCGATATCGTTGCCACACGCGGCTTAACGCTGGAAGACGTTGATTTGGGCGAAGTTCAAACCGGTGACTTGTCGGCAGCAGCAGCTAATGCCGTATTTTTCGTAACGGAACCAGGCGTGGTTGGGCCAGTTGAAACATCCCTTGGGCCCGCATTGTTTCGCGTAAACGCCATACTTTCCGCGCAGCACACAACTTTTGATCAGGCCCGCGATGAATTGCACCGCGAATATGTCGCCGATCAAGCGCGGCGTCAGATCGACCAAGATATCACCACTATCGATGACCTTCTAGCGGGCGGTGCCAAATTGGAAGAAGTTGCCGGTGAAACAGCAATGGTTCTGGCCACAACAGAATATCGAATTGGCGATCAAACTGGTATCGCTGCAAATGAAGAATTCCGCCAAGCTGCAGAAGCTGTAAATTCCGGAGATTTCCCAGAAGTCCTAACATTGGCCGACGGCGGAATATTTGCCCTGCGCCTAGACGCAATTATCCCGCCTGCCCTTATCCCATTGAACGATGTTAAAGACCAAGTTGTCGCCGATTGGAAAGCCTCCGAAACCCGCAGGCAAGTTCTAAGTCTCGCCTCGACCTTTAAGACAAGACTTGAAGCTGGCGAAACGTTCACCGATCTGGGCCTTTTGGCCAAGACCGAGCTGAATATCAGGCGCGATGCCTTGACCCAAGCGGCCCCTGCAGGCCTTGTGCGGGACATCTTTGCGCATGATCAGAATGGCGTCGCTGTTACCGAAGATCGCGATCGCGTCGCGTTGTCGCAATTGATCACGATTACAGCCTTTGACGAAAACTCGACTGGCAATCAGGCCTTAATGACGTCTGTTGGCCAGCAATTCTCTACCCAGATTGGCAACGATATTCTGGATGCGTTCACTGCCGCCATGCAAGACGAAGCTGGTGTCAGTATTAACCAGCCCCTAATCAACGCCGTGCATTCACAGACAAATGGTCAAAGATCCAGTCATGGCTCTTGAACCGGGGTTTGATGACTTCGCCGCGGAATTTGATTCTGGTCTAAATCAAGTTGTCTATACGCGGTTAGCTGCTGATCTAGATACGCCTGTTTCCTTGATGTTGAAACTTGCCCAAGCCCGCAAAGACAGCTTTATGCTGGAAAGCGTTACCGGCGGCGAGGTGCGCGGTCGGTATTCAGTTATTGGTATGAAACCTGATCTGATCTGGGAATGCCACGGCACGACCAGTCGCCTAAACCGCGATGCGCGCTATGATCCTGACGCCTTTCAACCCCTTGAAGGCGATCCTTTGGCGGAACTTAGAAAACTGATTGCCGAAAGCCGGATCGAGCTGCCCGAAGGTATGCCGCCGATTGCTGCTGGCCTTTTTGGTTTTCTTGGCTATGACATGATCCGATTGGTCGAAGATCTGCCAGACGTTAACCCTGACCCGCTTAATCTGCCTGATGCTGTGATGATGCGCCCGTCGGTCGTTGTGGTTCTGGATGGCGTCAAAGGCGAAGTAACAGTTGTTTCGCCCGCTTGGGCCAATAGCGGTTTATCAGCGCGCGCAGCCTATGCACAAGCCGCCGAACGCGTAATGGACGCCGTGCGCGACCTTGATCGCCAAGCCCCAAACGAGACCCGCGATTTGGGCGATCAGGCAAGGGTTGCTGAACCTGTTTCCAACACCAGCAAAAAAGAATATTTCGCTATGGTGGAAAAGGCGCGCGATTATATCCGTGCTGGCGACATCTTTCAGGTGGTGCCTTCCCAGCGTTGGAGCCAGGATTTCACATTACCGCCTTTCGCATTGTATCGTGCGTTGCGCCGCACAAACCCGTCGCCCTATATGTTCTATTTCAATTTCGGTGGCTTTCAAGTGATCGGCGCCAGCCCAGAAATCCTGGTGCGCCTTCAGGGCAACGAGGTCACAATCCGCCCTATTGCCGGCACGAGGCCACGCGGAGACACAGCCGAAGCCGACAAGGCGTACGAGCTTGAATTGCTGGCTGATCCCAAGGAACGCGCCGAGCATTTGATGCTACTTGATCTTGGCCGCAATGACGTTGGGAGGGTCGCCAAAACTGGCACCGTGAACCCAAATGAGCAATATCTAATCGAACGCTATTCGCACGTCATGCACATCGTTTCAAACGTGGTTGGCGAATTGCGCGAAGACGAAGACGCGCTTTCCGCGCTATTGGCGGGACTACCTGCTGGAACAGTTTCAGGCGCGCCGAAAATCCGTGCCATGCAAATCATTGACGAATTAGAACACGAAAAGCGCGGCGTTTATGGCGGCGGCGTTGGTTATTTTTCTTCTAATGGCGATATGGATATCTGCATCGCGTTGCGCACGGCTGTCACAAAAGACGAAAAGCTGTACATTCAAGCAGGCGGCGGTGTTGTGTACGACAGCGATCCCGAGGCTGAATTTCAGGAAACCATCAATAAATCCAAGGCCCTAAGCCAAGCAGCAAAAGATGCGGGCCTTTTCGTGAAGTTTAGCGGTCAAAACTAAAGCGCGTTATTGGGCCAATAACGAGGCCGATATCGGCGCGATCGTGACAGTCGATGACTTGGCGCTTAATGCCCAGCTGAACAAGGCAGTTACCGTTTCAGGATAGGTTCGGCCTAAAACGATGACATGGCCATTTTTGCCTGCTTCAAGAACGGCGCGGTCAAGATAGCGTTTGATCGTTGTGGCCTTTTCATCGTCGTTATCCAAAACCCGAAAAACGGTGCTGGAATAAAGCCCGGCATCACCTGCCTTTTTGTCGGTTGAATTCAACCCGATATCATAGGTCACCAAACCATGCCCCGAGCCCTGCAATCCCAAAATGACTTGTTCTGCCAGTTTAGGCGACTGCTGCAAGTCAGCTGACACATGGTCGATCAAGCCCACGGCTTGCGGCAGACTGGCAAACAGGCCTGATAATACCGCTTGGATATCTGCATCGTTTTCCGCAGGCTCAAGTTTTGCATCGCCAACAGGCGTTAACGCCAAAACCTCAAACCCATTGCGTGTGTAATCTTTCGCATCAACAACAGCATTTTCACTTGCCGCATCAAGTGCGAATGTAATCGGGAACGAAAATGTCAGCAGTACGTCTTTCGCCAAACCTTCTTCGCCCGCATCAATCAGAATAACCGACAACAAAGGTTTGTCTGTGGGGTTTCTGAAAGCAACTTTGTTGCGAAGCAATGCACTTTTCTCGGCTGCTTGAGATGCAGGCGTGCTTGCTTCGGTATCATCGCCGATTGGGTTTACTGTATTTTCCGAAGTCTGCGTGCCATCCTGATTAAATTCTGGCGGTTCCGTCACTTCGGTGATTGGTGCATCAATGATCGGCAACTGGTTTACCGGAATTTCGCGCACTGGATTGTCTATTCGCGGCATCGGCACGCCCAAGGCTGGTGGTTCGCCCGTCGGGGCTGGATCAGTGCTAGGAGAAATCATCGCAACATCATCGGTGCCCGCATCAACGCTTGGCAGTTCAATCCCGCCCTGCGCAGTTGGTTGGCTGGCCGAACTTG
>JBLHMX010000202.1:0-4933 GCA_047622625.1 Paracoccaceae bacterium
GTATACTTAACATCAAGTATAAAATTACTTATACTGTGTCAAATATTATTTACACAAAATACTGCCACATCCCTATCGAATGCCTCGGCATTTCACTGGTGACATCGATACGATACGACCGTATACAGCCTTCAAAACGCACCTATGACAGGCATTCCCATGATCAAGATTTTTGGCCACCTAGCCCCCGACACTGACGCGACGGGTTCTGCCCTGATTTGGGAGTGGTATCTGCGCGAAGTGCACGGCAAAGAAGCCCAGGCTTTTGTGTTGGAAACCCCGAACACCGAAGCCGCTTTTGTGGTCGAGCGTTGGGGCGTTGATATGCCAGCAATACTTGACGATCTGGTTTCGGACGATGAAGTTGTTATTGTTGACACCAATAATCCGGCCGAGTTGCCTGACAATATTAATGACGTGAATATCGCCGAAATTATCGACCATCATTTGCTGGTTGGCGGCCTGAAAACCAAGGGCCCGATCAAGATCACCATGCGTCCGGTTGCGGCAACGGCCACTGTGATGAGCTGGCTAATCGGGCGCGATCTAGACACAGCACCGGACGCGATTAAGGGTTTGATGTTGTCTTGCGTGTTGTCTGACACCCTTGAATTTCGCAGCCCTACGACAACGCCAACCGATCGGGCATTGGCAGACCGTCTAGCCGATGACTTGAATATCGACATCCCGTCCTATGCCGCCGAAATGTTCGCCGCCAAGTCCGATATTTCGCGGTTTGACGACGCTGAATTGTTGCGCATGGACAGCAAGAAATTTGATATCGGCGAAACCAGGCTTCGGGTATCAGTTTTGGAAACCACCAGTCCCGCAACTGTTCTGGCGCGCAAAGCCAGCTTGATGGCATCAATGGATGCGGTTGCGGCTGAAGACGGCGTTGATCAAGTACTGCTGTTCGTGGTCGACATTCTGCGCGAAGAAGCCACGTTGCTCGTTCCAAACGCTATGGTCAAATCAATGGCCGAGGCCTCGTTTGGAACCAATGTAATGGGTGACAATGTGGTTTTGCCGGGCGTTATGTCGCGCAAGAAACAGATCATCCCAAACCTTAAGCTTTAATCGCGTATGACCCAAATCATCGACTGTTTTGACAGTATCGCCGACCGCTATGACGCGCTTTATGTTGATTTGTGGGGGTGTTTGCACAATGGCTTTGAACCTTTCGCAGCGGCAGTTTCAGCCCTTGAGGCTTTTCGCGACAAGGGCAGCAAAATCTTGCTGCTGACAAATTCACCGCGCCCACGGCCATCTGTGGCCCGCCAGTTGGATAAAATCGGTGTGGCACGGGATTTGTACCATGACATTTGCGCATCCGGTGATGCCTCGCAATTTTCACTGGCAGCGGGGGATGTTGGCAACAATATTTACCACTTAGGTCCAGAACGTGATCTTGGATTTTTCGCTGATCTTCCTGCTGACGTCTTGAAGGATCGCGAAATCACACGCGTGCCTCTAAATCAGGCGGAAGGCATCGTTTGCACTGGTCTGTTTGACGACGACACCGAAACACCGGATGACTACCGCGAGACCTTTTTATACGCCAAGGCCAAGGGTCTAAAGTTGCTTTGCACTAATCCTGACGTGATGGTCGACAAAGGCACGCAACGAATTTTTTGTGCCGGCGCCTTGGCCGATGCTTATGCTGAAATGGGCGGCACCAGCCTGTATTTTGGCAAGCCGCACCCGCCAATTTACGATCTGGCCCGCCAGCGGTTGATCGCTCTGGGCGAATTTGAAGATCACCGTATTTTGTGTGTTGGCGATGGCATCAACACCGATATTCGCGGGGGCATTGCTGAAGATCTGGACACGCTTTTCATCACTGGCGGCCTAGCGGCCAAAGAAACCGGAACTGACGGCCAACCTGATCCCACAATGCTAAATGATTTCCTGAACGCCGCACAACTTTCCCCCACCTATGCAATCGGCCATCTGCGCTGAATATCGGAGACTACAATGACTGATACGAACACCGAAATCGGCACGATCTATTTAGAAGACCTAGAAGTCGGCCTTTCACGCAGCATTTCCAAAGTAATCGGGGAAGCTGAAATCGAAATGTTTGCGACCGTCAGTGAAGACCGCAATCCTGTCCATCTGGATGAAAATTACGCCAAGAACACCATGTTCAAAGGTCGGATCGCCCACGGCATGTTGTCGGCATCATTGTTTTCCGCAATCATTGGCGAGCGCCTGCCGGGCCACGGCACGATTTATTTGGGTCAAAACCTGCGGTTTACAGCACCTGTTCGGCTGGGCGACAAGGTTGATGCAACCGTGACCGTTACTGAGATTAATGCAGCTAAAGGTCGGGTCAGCCTGAACTGCGTGGCAAGTGTTGGCGACACGGTCGTGATCAAGGGTGATGCTACCGTGCTAGCGCCAAGCCGCACCTAAAACAGGGGAGTTTCCATGCGCATTATTCATGATTACCGATATGTCAGTGAAAACGACAAAGGCGCATCTGCGGCGATTGGTAATTTTGATGGCGTGCATCGCGGCCACCAGTCCGTCATTGATCTGGCACGGGGTCACGCGGTTGATCTGAATTGCCCATTGGGTATTTTGACTTTTGAACCCCATCCCCGACAGTATTTTGCGCCCACGGCGCCAACCTTTCGTTTAATGAGCCCTGCAGCCCGCGCACACCGTTTACAAAAACTTGGGGTCGAGCGGTTATATCAGCTAAATTTCAATGCGGCGTTGTCAAGTCTAGGCGCGCTGGAATTTGCGAGAGATGTGATCAAAGACGGATTTGGTTTGAAACATGTGGTTGTCGGTGCGGATTTCTTTTTCGGTAAAGGCCGGGCTGGCAATGCGGAAATGCTGGCAGAAATGGGCCAAGACATGGGTTTTGGCGTTACCATAGCACCTTTAGTAACAGATGATCAGGGCGAGTTTTCGTCAACCAACATTCGCAACGCCTTAACCGATGGCAAACCAGAAGATGCATCACGCATGCTGGGTCATTGGCACCGGATTGACGGGAAAGTCATAAGCGGCGATCAACGAGGCCGCGATCTTGGGTTCCCCACAGCAAATCTTGATATCCAAGGGTTGCACCCGCCAAAATTCGGTATCTATGCCGTTCTGGTAGACGTTTTGGAAGGCCCGCATAAAGGCCACTACCAAGGGGCTGCCTCGATCGGATTGCGGCCAACTTTTGGTGGTGAAACCCCCAACCTCGAGGTCTTCATTTTCGACTTTTCCGGTGATATTTACGGCATTGAAATTTCGGTAGCTTTGGTTGGCTTTCAGCGCCCAGAATTAAAGTTTGACGCGCTGGCGCCCCTGATTGCCCAGATCGAAAAAGACTGCGTGATAAGTAAACGTATCTTGGCCGAAAAAACCTAAACTCGGCTTCCTTCTTTACCCGAATACCCAAATCCTGTTGCGCCGGCTATTCACCCTGTGTCGGCATAAGCGTGACGACCACGTCTTTATAGGTTTCAAGCGCGGTCACGCCGTTTGGGTGCAGTTCATAAACCCCGCGCGACACTTTTTGAAACCAGCCGTAGTGATCATTCAGCAGAATGGTTCCGGCCTTTGGCACATCACAAATTTTGGCCAGCACTGCCGGGCGACTTGGCCCCATTTCGCGCAAACCGGTCGCGATACGCAGGGCGTCTTGCCGATAAGCGGTTACAATTGGTCGCCCAACTTGCCCGCCCATATTAGGATCACCAACACGGCGGGAAAATTCGCGTAGCAAAGCCGTTTTGCGTTTTGCCGATTTGCGCGGTCGGTAGGATCCCGGGTCTGCATGAACTTCGACCACACCCCGTGTAGACACAGAAATTAGACCCAGACCCAACCTGCGACACAGCTTGACCGCATCGCGAACCTGCCCCTTCCAGCGTGCAGATTTCCCGCGTGGAACGGCCACATAGACCCAGTCGGTCATTGCCTGACGGTTGACGCCTTGCAACAATAAGGCCAGCGATAGGTTCAGTTTCAGCTCGACAATCACCGGCGCTTCTTCGCCCCGTTGGGCAACCAGATCGCAGTCGGTAATTTCGGCTTTGACAACGTAACCCTGTGTCTCAAGATAGTTCTTGATCGGGGCGTACAGATCGGTTTCGCGCATCGCTATTTAAACTTTGCTGGCCGTTTCTGAACATTTGCCATCACAGCCTCGACTTGGTTAGGGCTGGCAAGAATACGCGCCTGCAGCTCGGCTTCTAACTTCATGCCCTCGCCAAGTGGCGCGCTCCAGGTTTCTTCGATCAGACGTTTCACATCGCGCAATACGTCTGGTGAGCGTGTGATCAATTCGGCAGCAAACGCCCGCGCGGCCGCCAGCGGATCATCGGCCAATCGCGTGACGAGGCCCATTTCAAGGGCTTGATCTGCGTCCAATATTCGGGCCGTCATCATCAGTTCCTTGGCCTGATCCGCGCGCAGTAACTTAGGCAGGTTCTGCGTAATCCCCATGTCTGGGATCAGGCCCCATTTACTTTCCATGATCGAAAATTTCAAATCCGGCCCGGCAATGCGAAAATCCGCCCCCAACGCGATTTGCGCCCCGCCCCCAAATGTACTGCCTTGCAAAGCAGCGATCACTGGCACGTCAAGTTCCTGCCACACAAAACCGGGTTTTTGAAATAGATTGGCCAACTCGCCGGCAGGTGGGTTCAGCATCTGTTTGCGAATATCGTCAATCTCAGCGATGAACTTGCCAAACACTGAGGTATCGATACCAGCGCAGAAATTCGGCCCTTGGCCATAAAGCACGACTGCCCGCACGTCTTTGTTACCCTTCAGGCTGTCACCCGCCTGGGCAATAGCGTGGAACATTTCTGTGTCGATCGCGTTCATCTTTTCCGGGCGCGAAAGCGCGACTTCGGCGATGTGGTCCTTGATGGTGATCGTTACTCGTTCGGTCATTTGACGCCTCGTTTCGGTTTGGTGACAA
>JBLHMX010000203.1:0-4899 GCA_047622625.1 Paracoccaceae bacterium
CCCAACTAAGCCTGACAGACGTGATTGTTAAAAGTTCCAATATCGGCTCGGCAAATCTGGCGTTGGAAATTGGTGGGGGTCGCCAGCAGACGTTTTTAGACAGTCTTGGGCTGTTTTCACCGCTGCCACTTGAAATAGTCGAGGCAAAGCAATCGCGGCCATTGCTGCCTAAACAATGGTCCGAAATCTCGACCATGACGATATCTTATGGACATGGTATCGCAGCTAGCCCAATGCATTTAGCAGCGGCCTATTCCTCTTTGCTAAACGGCGGTACATTCGTCGCCCCAACCTTGTTGAAAACGCCCGCGCCTTCAACAAAGGGTGTGCGTATCGTATCGGAAGAAACCTCACGGGCCTTGCGCATGATGTTGCGCCAAGTCGTTTTGCGCGGCACGGCCTCTATGGGTGATGTCGAAGGATATCACGTCGGTGGCAAAACTGGCACTGCAGATAAGCCTGACCCAAAGGGCGGGTACTATGATGATCGGGTGATCGCGACGTTTGCGTCAGTTTTCCCCGCCCATGATCCCAAATATGTGTTGGTAGTGACCCTTGACGAACCGGTGGAAACATCTGGCGACAAGCCACGACGCACGGCCGGTTGGACAGCCGTTCCCGTGGCTTCTGAAATCATCCGCCGCGTTGCACCATTGCTTGGCATGCGACCCGAGATTGAACCAATTGGCGCAATCGACTACACCCTGTCGAAATACTGATCCGGCGATAAAAAGGGCAAGCTGATGGCGCGGCAATCAGAAAAATCCAAAACACTTACGGCCCTAGGTCTCAAACCCGCGCAAGGTGGCGATGTCGCGATTACTGGCCTTTCAGTGGACAGTCGATTGACCAAACCTGGGCATTTATTTGTCGCGCTGCCAGGCGTGAATGTGCATGGCGCTGAATTCATCCAATTTGCACGACGCATGGGGGCTGTGGCAGTTCTAACCGATGCAACGGGTGCTGAGCTTGCAGCGGCCGATTTGGGTGATTTAGCGGTGATAGTTTCAGACAACCCGCGAAAAACATTGGCAGAAACCTCAGCACTTTGGTTCGGTGCCCAACCTGAAACAATGGTGGCAGTGACAGGAACCAACGGTAAAACCTCCGTTGCTTGTTTTACACGACAAATCTGGGAAGCCCTTGGTTTGCGTGCGGTCAATTTCGGCACTACTGGTGTTGAAGGCTGCGTGGCGGCGCAATTGTCCCACACGACACCGGAGCCAATAACTTTGCATAACTTATTGCGCGATTTGGCTGATCAGGACGTCGGCTATGCAGCGATGGAGGCGTCTTCGCACGGCTTGGCGCAGAACAGGCTAGATGGTGTGCGCCTGAAGGCCGCTGGATTTACCAATTTTACGCAAGATCATTTGGATTATCACAAAGATTTCGACGAGTACTTTGAGGCTAAGGCGGGATTGTTTGGTCGGGTTTTGCCCGCTGAAGGCGTGGCGGTCGTTAATATGGATGACCCTCGCGGCAAAGATATGGCGGCAGTTGCTGGCGCTCGGGGTCAGACGGTGCTTCGAGTGGGCGCGGCTGAAAACGCCGACTTGCGCATATTGGGTCAAAGATTTGACGCCACAGGTCAAGAGCTGCGGTTTTCATACACGGGTCAAACGCATTTAGTGCGTCTCGCTTTAATCGGCGGCTTTCAAGCTGGCAACGTGTTAATGGCGGCGGGATTGGCGATTGCCTGCGGTGCAGACGCGGGCGAGGTTTTCAAAACATTACCGACACTTGAAACAGTGCTTGGGCGCATGCAGCTTGCCGCAACCCGTAAAAACAAGGCAAGCGTGTTTGTCGATTACGCCCATACCCCAGCAGCGTTGGAAACCGCGTTGCAAGCGCTGCGCCCGCATGTTCTGGGTCGTTTGATCGTGGTCTTTGGTGCAGGTGGCGATCGTGATCGCAGCAAGCGACCATTGATGGGTAAAGCCGCGATTGAAAATGCCGATGTGGTGTTTGTCACCGATGACAATCCCCGCGGCGAAGTACCTGCAGACATTCGCGCCGATATTATGGCCGCTTGCCCACAAGCAACAGAAATAGATGATCGCGCCGCTGCAATTCTTGCAGGCGTTGACGCATTAGGCCCCGGCGATACTTTGTTGATCGCTGGTAAAGGACATGAAACGGGTCAAACCATAGGCGATGACGTGCTGGATTTCAGCGATATAGAGCAGGCCAGCGTGGCCGTAGCCGCACTTGACGGCATGGGAATATGACGGCGCTTTGGACTGCCGCCGAGGCCGCAGCAGCGACTGGCGGGCGCTCCATCGGTGATTGGCAGGTCAGTGGCATTTCAATTGATACGCGCGATCTCGTGCTGGGCGATATGTTCGTTGCCCTCAAAGACGCGCGCGACGGCCATGATTTCGTTGCTGCGGCTTTGGCTAAAGGGGCAAGTGCGGCTATGGTATCATATTGGCCGGACGGGATTTCCCCTGATGCGCCATTGTTGTTGGTATCGGATGTTTTGCGTGGTCTTGAAGATTTGGGTCGCGCCGCGCGGGCACGGACGGACGCGCGGGTAATTGCGGTTACGGGTTCTGTTGGCAAAACTACGACTAAAGAAATGCTGCGCACGGCCCTTGAAGGACAGGGGCAGGTTCATGCTGCAGTGATGAGCTTGAACAACCATTGGGGCGTACCTTTAACCCTGGCGCGAATGCCTGCCGATACCGATTTTGCGATCCTTGAAATCGGCATGAACCACGCCAACGAAATTACGCCACTTAGTCAAATGGCGCGCCCACATGTGGCGGTAATTACAACAGTTGCCGCTGCACATATGGCAGCCTTCAGTAGTGTAGAAGATATCGCCCACGCCAAGGCCGAGGTTTTTGACGGTTTAGAATCGGGTGGTACAGCAATTCTAAATCTTGATATCGATACTTTTGACGTTCTGGCAATTGCCGCTGCAAATCGCACAGCAGAAATTTTAACCTTCGGCGCCAACAAGGCGGCGGATTACATGTTGACCGACACCCATAATGCCAACGGCGCGACGATTGTGTTGGCAGAGGCTCATGGAATTTCCTGCCTTTATAAACTGGGAACACCGGGGCGGCATGTTGCGATGAATAGTCTTGCAGTTCTGGCCGCGGTCGAGGCTGTTGGCGCTGATCCGGTAATCTCTGCCCTTGATCTGGCCAAGTGGCAGCCGCCAGCTGGCCGTGGTCAACGCCACTGGATCGTGCTTGATCCGGTGAAATCTGAACTGCGTCTCGAATTGATTGATGATGCCTATAACGCCAATCCAGCCTCGATGACGGCAGCGTTTGAAGTTTTGGCGGCTAGTCAGCCAATTGATGGTCTAGGCCGGATCAAAACTGGGCGACGGATTGCTTTTCTTTCGGATATGCTGGAGCTGGGTGACAAGGAAGATGCCCTGCACGCAGCCCTTGCTGAACTGCCGAGTATGGATGCAATAGATGTCGTGCATTCTGCCGGACCCTTGATGAAAAACCTGCACGATAATCTTGCGTCCGACAAACAAGGCCAGTGGCACCAAACCGCCGAAGACTTGGCAAAAACGGCCCACGGCTTGTTGGATGCGGGTGATGTGGTCATGGTGAAGGGATCTAAGGGCTCGCGCGCCGCACTGGTGGTTGACGCGATCAAAAAAATGGGTCAAGCGACAGTCGGGAAATAAAAGGACCGCTTTATGTTATACGCGCTTTACGAGCTTTCAGACGGGAACGGCAGTCTTAACCTGTTTCGCTATATCACATTGCGATCGGGCGGCGCATTTTTCACCGCGCTACTGTTTGGCTTTTTGTTCGGCCAACCCTTGATAAACTTGCTGAAGCGCAAACAAACCAACGGCCAGCCAATCCGCGAAGATGGTCCGGCAAGTCACATATTGGATAAGGCTGGCACGCCCACAATGGGTGGCGTTTTGATTTTAGGTTCACTGATCGTGTCGACCCTGATCTGGGCTCGTTGGGATAATCCCTATATCTGGCTTGTTATGTTTGTAACCGTGTCCTTTGGGCTGGTTGGTTTCGCCGATGATTACACCAAAGTCAGCCAGAACAACGCCAAAGGCGTTTCAAGTCGCGTGCGGTTTGGCATTGGTTTGGTCGTGGCAGCAATCGCTGGTTACTGGGCAACAATGTATCATCCGGACGATTTGACAAACCAGCTGGCGATGCCGGTGTTTAAGGATGTATTGCTGAACCTTGGCATTCTATTCATCCCGTTCGCGATGATAGTAATTGTTGGGTCTGCTAACGCGGTCAACTTGACTGATGGTCTGGACGGTCTAGCGATCATGCCTGTGATGATTGCCGCCGCAACGCTTGGCATCATTGCATACGCCGTTGGCCGTGTCGACGTGACCCAATATTTAGACGTGCATTACGTGCCCGGAACCGGGGAAATTCTGGTGTTTTGTTCGGCGTTGATCGGCGGCGGATTGGGGTTCTTGTGGTACAACGCGCCGCCCGCAGCAGTATTTATGGGCGACACTGGATCGCTTGCGCTTGGCGGCGCTCTTGGCGCAATTGCCGTAGCCACAAAGCACGAGATCGTGCTGGCAATCGTCGGCGGTTTATTCGTTGTTGAGGCGCTGAGCGTTATCATTCAGGTGCTTTATTTCAAGAAGACCGGCAAGCGCGTATTCCTGATGGCACCCATTCACCACCATTACGAAAAACGCGGCTGGTCCGAACCCCAGATCGTGATCCGGTTCTGGATTATATCGTTGATTTTGGCATTGGTAGGCTTGGCGACGTTGAAGTTGCGGTAGGGGTTTTAGTGCGGCGGCTTGCGTTTAAAATAAAGCGTCTTTTCAACACGCGCGTGAACGACGCCCTGTTTGTCGACTAAGTTAACGGTATAATCACGGTAAGATTTGCCATTTTCCTGGACCTCTTGTTGCATCAAAGC
>JBLHMX010000204.1:0-4843 GCA_047622625.1 Paracoccaceae bacterium
CTGGGTGGCCCTGTCAGGGGACCCCGAAGATATTTACAAAACCGATGCCAAAGTCAAAGAACTGATGCCCGATGACAAACATCTGCACAAATGGCTGGATATGGCGCGCGAACGGATTTCTTTTCAGGGATTACCGGCACGCATCTGTTGGGTTGGGTTAGGTGATCGGCATCGTTTGGGTCTTGCGTTCAACGAAATGGTCGCCAGTGGCGAGCTGTCAGCTCCGGTTGTCATTGGACGAGATCATTTGGACAGTGGGTCCGTTGCATCGCCCAACCGCGAAACTGAATCCATGAAAGATGGCTCTGACGCGGTCAGTGATTGGCCGTTGTTGAACGCGCTGTTAAACACCGCAAGCGGGGCCACATGGGTATCGCTGCATCACGGCGGCGGCGTCGGCATGGGGTTCTCGCAACATTCCGGCATGGTCGTGGTGGCGGATGGCACCGAAGATGCAGCGCGACGTTTAGGTCGCGTGCTGTGGAACGATCCGGCAACAGGCGTTATGCGCCACGCCGATGCGGGCTATGAGATTGCGGTCGATTGCGCGACAGAAAAAGGGTTGGATTTGCCGGGGATTTTGTGAGTGTCGGGTTTTGGTTGTGGACGCCCGCGCGGGGATTTCCGAAGGCGTCAAAACCGCTTGAATTGCTTGGTGAACAAAGAGGCCATGCATTACTACCTTGAAATCACACGGAAACATTATTCTATTCAGGGTTGGATCTAGAAAAACCTGTCCTGCAATTGGTATTTTACATATGCGGTTTGAACGCCCACTCGGCGAAATCCAGCGAATGGAAACCGTTTCAGGGGGCGTGTCATTATCGACGGCAATCCGTGGCTTTTACCAAGCGCCATGTCCGCCAACGCCCGGCCTGAAAACGATGCCATTGCGACTCCGCTGCCGTGATATCCAAGGGCTGCGAAAGCCCCCGGCATCCCGGGTATCGGGCCCGCGAATTGATGCAAGTTGCGCGTCATGCATATTAATCCGAACCACTTGTGGCTGGTTTCAATATGTCGCCAGGCTGGAAACATCCGTTCAAAATCCCGCCGGTTCGCAACTTGCGCGGCTATCGTGGCGTTTGGTGTTGCCCGAACGGCCCCGCGTTGACCGAACAAAAACCGCCCATCCGGCATCAGGCGAAAATAATGCAACAAATGCCGGCTGTCATAGGTCATCAAATCGCTGTGCCAGCCTTGGGCGGCTTGTTCGGCGTCTGTAATTGGCCGTGTCACCATGATTGTCGATAAGATTGGCAAAAATCGCCCATCCAAAGCTGGTGGAATATCGTCACTGGAATAGCCATTGGTGGCAACGATTACCCTTTTTGCACGGATTGTGGCCGTGGGCGTTGTCAGTACAAATTCGCCACCCTGCATTTTCACGCTGGTAACTGGGCTGTCACCGGAAATTTTAACGCCTGCATTGGCGGCTGCTTTTGTCAGACCTGTCACATATTTCAACGGGTTAAGGGCAAATCCGATTTTTGTTTTAACACCACCATGAAATTCAGGGCTTTCTGCGCCAATTGAAGCAAGGTCGGATTTGCTCAGCGACTGAAAATCCAAGCCGAATTCCCTTTTGTCGAATTCTGCCTCCTCCAACATTCCCTTTAATTTGCTGGCGCGATGAGCCAAGTAGAGATCGCCGTCGGAATGGGTGTCGGCGTCTATTTCGTAGCGTGCCATATTGTCTGCGACACGGTCTATTGCCGCGACCTGTGCATGAGCAAAGGCCTTTGCTGCCTCTAATCCGAACTTCTTGACCTGCGCTGATGAAGACATCACAGTCCCGCCCAAACAGGCAAACCCACCATTGCGCCCTGAGGCACCCCATCCGGGTTGCGCTGCCTCTAGTATGGTGCTTTCTGTTCCGTGTTCCTCGGCCAGTTGCAAGGCTGCGTTCAGGCCGGTAAACCCGCCGCCAATAATGGCGACTTCGGTTTTGTGATCGCCCTCGATCCTTGGGTACTGCAGTGGCTCAACGCCAGAAGCCTGCCACCACGACCTAATTGACGTGCTGGTGTCGTAGACCAAGTCTTCATAAAGTCGTTTCATTCTGTGATCCCTGAAAATGGGGCTGGCGCTTGTCGATTGGGCAGGTAAACTTGTCCGCGGTCAACCCTGATCGACACGCAGAAACGAGGCACGCTATGGGACTGGAAGACTCAGCAAATGAGGTCGACAGCGCATTTACGCGCACTGATTTAAAAGGCCTTTCATTTGAATCCACCTATGGCGGGGCGCTCAGCTTTTTGCGGCGGAAATATTCTAAAGATCTGGACGGCGTTGATCTGGCAATAACTGGCATCCCTTTCGACAGCGCCGTGACCAATCGCCCAGGGACGCGACTGGGGCCGCGCGCCATTCGCGAGGCAAGCGCGCTCCAGGCAATTGATCCGCCTTACGGGTGGGACGTTAATCCAATGACTGAGTTCGCGATGGTCGATTACGGCGATCTGGCCTTTGATTATGCGAGAGTGGCTGATGTCCCAACCGCAATTGAGAACCATATCGCTGGGATATTAAAAGCTGGTGCGGCAGTTTTAACACTGGGAGGCGATCATTCGATCAGTCTGCCGCTGATTAAGGCCCATGCGGCCGTTCACGGCCCTTTGTCATTGATTCAATTTGACGCCCATTCCGACACTTGGCCGGATGATGACGTTACACGGATTGATCACGGCACAGTCTTTTATAAAGTGATTAAGCAAGGATTGGTGGTGCCTGAGCGTTCGGTCCAAGTTGGCATTCGCACAGTGAATGAAGATACGCTTGGCGTGACAACCATTGATGCGCCCGAGGTTCACAGCCATTCCGCCGCTGTCATCGCGGACAAAATCAAATCGGTGGTCGGTGACAATCCGGTTTATCTTAGCTTTGATATTGATGTGCTTGATCCGGCCTTTGCACCCGGCACTGGCACGCCAGTTTCCGGTGGTTTGTCGTCCGCTCAGGCAATGGCGATTATGCGGGCTTTGGCGGGCATTAACGTCGTTGGTATGGACGTGGTCGAGGTTTCGCCACCCTTTGATACAACTGGGGCCACAGCAATTGCCGGGGCACATATGGCAATGGAACTTTTATGTTTGTGGGCCTATAATAAAAAGGCAACTGCCTCATGACCCGGAAGTCGGTAAAGACTTTGTTAACCCTGACCGAGGTTGGGATGTTGGCCTATTGGCTGTTTGCACTGACCGTTGTATCCGGGCTGATTTATGTGCCGCCGGCTTTGATGTATTCAGACTATGACAATCCGTTAATTGTGTCTTGGAACTGGTCGTTTTTTCCAATTGATGTCATGTTTTCAGTCACCGGACTTTTAGCAAGATTTGGCCGTTTGACCGATGCTGTACGCGGAAATTTGGAAATTTTTTCACTTTCCCTGATGTTTTGCGCCGGATTGATGGCGATATCGTTTTGGCTGCTGCAACTTTGGTTTGATCCCTTTTGGTGGCGTGTAAATATTTGGCTGATCGTGCTGGCGGGTTATGCATTGTTGTTCGGTAACAGAGGTAAATCATGAAAAATCAACCACTTGGCGGCAATGACATGCCGCGATTTGCAGGACCCAATACGTTTATGCGTCTGCCCAGTGCGCCGTCGGCCGAAGGATTAGATGTCGCCTTCATTGGTATTCCAATGGATATCGGCACGTCTTGGCGTCCGGGCACACGATTTGGCCCCAAAGCAATACGGGCGGAAAGTGCGATGTTGCGCCCTTATAATATGGCGACAAAGGCCGCGCCATTTGACGCGCTGCAATGCGCAGATATTGGCGATGTGGCGATCAATACCTTTGATTTGAAAGACAGCGTGCGCCGGATAACAGATTTTTACGATGATGTGTTGCGCCACGATGTAACGCCGATGACCATGGGCGGCGATCACACGTTGGCGTTGCCAGTACTGCGGTCAATTGCCAAAAAACATGGGCCAGTTGGCCTGATCCATGTGGATGCGCATGCGGATATTAACCAACATATGTTTGGCGAAGAAATTGCGCACGGCACGCCATTTAGGCGGGCTTATGAAGAAGGGTTGATCGATGCCGCTCGCGTTTGGCAGATCGGATTGCGCGGCACAGGCTATGCGGCTGACGACTTTGATGAAGCGCGCGGTTGGGGTTTCAACGTAGTTCAGGCCGAAAAACTGTGGATGAAGTCACTAGTGCCTTTGGCGGCCGAAGTGAATGCCGCGATGGGCGCAGGACCGGTCTATATCAGCTTTGACATCGACAGCCTTGACCCGGCCTATGCGCCGGGAACTGGAACACCCGAAATCTGTGGCCTGACACCGCCACAAGCCGTTGAATTGATCCGCGGAATGGCCGGATTAAACATCGTTGGGTGCGATCTTGTTGAGGTGTCGCCGCCTTATGATGCTACTGGCAATACGGCGGTTTTGGGTGCGAACCTTTTGTATGAAATGCTGTGCATCTTGCCAGGCGTTCAGGCGGGATAGCAGGAACAAGACATTTGGTTAAGTTTTGTTGGCTTCTTGCCATTCTCTTGGCGAATTCAAAAATTCTTCAACGCCTTTGACTGTTTCAGCATCGAAATCCCCGCCTGCTTTGGCTTCGGCTAAAACATCCCACCAAGTGCAAAGCGAATGCAGTTGAATGCCGTGATCGCCCAGTGTCCTTTCCGTTTCCGGGAAGATATCGTAATAGAATATAACCGCTGTGTGGCCACAACTTGCGCCAGTTTCGCGAATTGCATCGACAAAAGACAATTTAGAGCCGCCATCGGTTGTCAAATCCTCAACCAACAACACCCGCTGATCTTCGGACATATCGCCTTCTATTCGCGCGTTTCGCCCGTGGCCCTTTGGATTTTTG
>JBLHMX010000205.1:0-4776 GCA_047622625.1 Paracoccaceae bacterium
CAGCATGTCGCGCAAAGGTTGAACACAGCGGCAAATCGGCAAGATGCGGCTGAGGTTGATGACCTTTGTGGTGAATGTCTCTCTGGTCTCAAGGCTCTTCAAGGGTTTATACTGGCCCAACAAGATAAGGCCGCGCCGCCGCCTTAGACCGGAAGTGGAACGCACGCATGGCTATTCAGGTATGACCCCGCCGCTGTTGCTGATCGAAGACATGCCGTCACTAAGGATGGTGTATGAGGCGGTTCTGCGCAAAGCTCAGTTTGAAGTGACAAGTGCCGGAACTGCGGCGGAAGGGCTGTCAAAATTTCAGTCAGACCAACCGAATGTTGTGCTGCTTGATTTGCGATTGCCGGACCGGTGTGGGCTGAAATTGATGGCCGATATGCTGGCTTTGGCACCCGATGTTCGGGTCATTGTCATTACTGCGAATGGGTCGATTAACAAAGCAGTTGAAGCAATGCGCGGCGGTGCATTTGAATTTTTGGTCAAGCCATTCGATGAAAACCGCCTAATTAGCGTCATTGAAAACGCGATCAACCTGTCGCAAGATCGGTTACCGTTAGCAGAGGCTGCCAAAATTAAGGGGCAGTTTCAGGGCTTTATCGGTTCGTCTAACAAGATGCAGGACGTTTATCACCGCATCAATTCTATTCGCCATTCAATGGCTACGGTGTTTATTTCAGGCGAAAGCGGCACGGGCAAAGAGGTCTGCGCGCAAGCCGTGCATGATACATCAACCCGCGCGAATGGGCCGTTTGTGCCGCTTAATTGTGGGGCTATTCCGGCTGATTTGTTGGAAAGCGAAGTTTTTGGCCACCTGAAGGGATCTTTTACCGGGGCAATAGCCGATAAAATGGGCGCTGCTGGCGCGGCAGATGGCGGCACGCTTTTTCTGGATGAGATCTGCGAAATGGATATGGCGCTGCAGACCAAGCTTTTGCGGTTTGTGCAAACGTCTACAATTCAACCCGTTGGTTCAGTTTCCGCAAGAAAGGTCACGGTCCGCATAATTTGCGCCACTAATCGTGATCCTTATGAAGAAGTCAAAAAAGGCCGATTACGCGAAGATCTGTTTTACCGTTTGCATGTCATTCCGATTGAATTGCCGCCGTTAAAAGATCGGGGAGAAGACGCGGTTGAGATCGCCGAGACGATGTTGAAAACTTTCGCTCAAGAGGAAGGTCGAATGTTTGAACGCATTGACGAGGATGTGAAAGAAATGTTTCGCAATTTGCGCTGGCCTGGAAATGTGCGTCAATTGCTGAACACGCTGCGCAATGTTGTGGTTCTGAACGATGGTGAACTGGTTACGACGACCATGCTGCCACTTGAGATTTTGCACCTAAGTGAAGATGGGCCAAGCGGTGAGAGCCAAGTTGCCAATAGCATTTATGCCCCGTCCAATGATCTTAGTGACGGTGCAAAATTGACGTCCGGTTTCAACCTTGAAACACTGGTCGGGCGACCTTTGGCGGAAATTGAACGGCTGGTGATTGAAAAAACCATCAGTGACAATCGGGGATCGGTCACCAAGGCCGCACGTGTTCTGGATGTGTCGCCGTCTACGATTTACCGTAAACTTGAGACGTGGCGCTGATTGATTGCAATTGCGATTGAACAATTTGACCTGTTGGTCAATACTTGACGGCGAATGGCACAGTGACCGGCTTGCTGACATACCTACGGAGAATCTTTAAATATGAACTTGTTTGAGGCCGCCAAAGCCGTGCGCGAAAACGCCCATGCACCCTATTCAAATTTTAAAGTCGGGGCGGCAATCAAAACCAGTAAAGGTACGGTATTTGTTGGATGCAATGTGGAAAATGTTGCTTACCCTGAAGGAACATGCGCCGAAGCCGGTGCAATCGCTGCGATGGTGGCCGCTGGTGAAACGGAAATCGCCGAAGTTTTGGTCATTGCTGACAGTCCAAACCCGATCACGCCCTGCGGTGGATGTCGGCAAAAACTAGCGGAGTTTGGTGCGCCTGATGTTGAAGTGGCGTTGGCCGGTCTTGCTGGCGAGACGCATCGCTTGACCATTGGTGATTTGCTGCCCGGAGCATTTACGCCAACCCATTTAGGCAAAACCTGACATGGATGCACGGGCTGTTATTGCACGAAAACGCGATGGACTGCGCCTTGAAGACGCCGAAATCCGCCGGTTTGCGCATGGACTGGCCAGTGGTGAGGTAAGCGACGCTCAAGCAGGAGCATTTGCTATGGCGGTTTTGCTGAACGGCATGACCGAGGCCGAGCGCGTTTCCCTGACGCAAGCAATGCGCGACAGTGGTGATGTGCAAATCTGGGACTTACCCGGCCCGATTTTGGACAAACATTCGACCGGTGGCGTTGGTGATAACACGTCGTTGATGTTGGCCCCGGCTTTGGCCGTTTGCGGGGCTTACGTGCCGATGATTTCGGGGCGAGGGTTGGGGCATACGGGCGGCACATTAGACAAGTTGGACGCAATTCCAGGTTACAAAACAGAAGTTGACGTCAGCAAAATGCGCGAAGTTACCGCCGATATCGGCTGCGCAATTGTCGGTGCTACGGGTGAAATTGCACCAGCAGACAAACGGTTATATTCCATACGCGATGTGACAGGAACCGTGGAAAGTATCGATCTGATTACGGCATCTATTTTGTCAAAAAAGCTGGCGGCCGGTCTTGAGGGGCTGGTTCTTGATGTGAAAACAGGTTCGGGCGCGGTCATTAGCAACCAGGCTGAGGCTGAAAAGTTGGCACAAGCATTGGTGTCGGTTGCTTGCGGAGCTGGGTGTAAGACCACGGCTTTGATCACTGATATGAATGAGCCATTGGCGTCAAGTGCTGGCAATGCACTTGAGGTTGCCAATGCAATTGCTTTTATGCGCGGAGACGCGGTCGATAGCCGCCTTTGGGACGTGACAATTGCACTTGGTGGTGCGCTTTTGGAAATTGGTGGGCTGTGTGAACGTGCTGCTGAAGGCCAAGCAATGATCGCATCGGCATTTCAAGATGGTTCAGCGGCGGAAAAATTTGGCCAAATGGTTGCTGCCCTTGGTGGGCCCATAGATTTCGTTGAAAACAGCGCCAAGTATTTACCACGGGCGCAAATAGTTGACGAGGTTTTGGCGCCAAAATCTGGGTTTATCCAAGAAATGCAAACGCGAGACTTGGGCCTTGTTGTGGTCAATCTAGGCGGTGGGCGTCACAAGCAAAGCGATGTTCTGGACTATACCGTTGGGCTTGATCAAATCGCTGGTCTGGGCGCATTTGTTCAAGCGGGTGATCCAATTGCCATCGTTCATGCGGCAACAGAAGACGCACTTGCAGCTGCGCAACACGCGGTGCTTGAGGCGGTTACAATCGGTGCAGACATCCCGGATGAGGCTCCGTTGATTTTGGAAAAGGTTGATTAATGGCACGCGTATTTTTGACAGTTTTAGACTCGGTAGGATGTGGTGGTGCGCCCGATGCTGCCGATTTTGGTGATGAAAACAGCAACACGCTTGGCCATATTATCAAGGCATGCGCGCAAGGTCAGGCACAAGAAGGCCGTGACGGGACGCTAGCGATGCCAAATTTGGATCGCCTGGGCCTAGGCGCGGCCATCCGGCTGTCGACCGGGATTGCGACACCTGGCCTTAGCGCCAATCCCGAGGGTCAATGGGGGGCAGCGACCGAGGTTTCCAAGGGCAAAGACACGCCGTCGGGGCATTGGGAAATGGCTGGTTTGCCGGTGCCTTGGGAGTGGACGTATTTCCCGCAAACAGTGCCTGCATTTCCTGACGAAATTGTCAGTCAGGTTTGTGAACTTGCAGGCGTCGATGGAATTTTAGGAAATTGCCATGCTTCGGGCATTCCGATCATTGAAGATTTGGGTGCAGAGCATATTAAATCCGGCAAGCCGATCTGTTATACATCGGCTGACAGTGTGATTCAGATTGCGGCGCACGAAGAACATTTTGGTCTGGATCGCTTGCTTGCCCTATGTCGCGATCTGGCGCCGACCTTGCACGGTATGAAAATCGGCCGTGTGATCGCCCGCCCGTTTACGGGGGATGAAATCAATGGATTTAGCCGCACGCCGAACCGCAAAGATTTCGCCATTGAGCCGCCTTTTGACACGTTGTGCGACTTTGCCGATCGCGCAGGTGCGAAAGTTTATTCGGTGGGGAAGATCAACGATATCTTTTCTGGCCGTGGTATTTCGCAGCATTACAAAGGCAAGGGCGATGCGTCGTTATTTGATCACCTAGTCGGATTGGTTGACACCGCAGACGACGGCGCATTGATATTTTCAAACTTTGTCGAATTTGACTCGCTTTACGGTCATCAAAGGGATGTGTCGGGTTATGCCCGTGCGTTGGAATGGTTTGATGCCCGGGTGCCGGAGCTTTTATCGCGGCTGCGTCCGGATGATTTGTTGATTTTCACAGCAGACCACGGGAATGATCCGACTTGGTCGGGCACTGATCACACGCGCGAACGTGTGCCGGTGGTTATTGCCGGCGCGGGTTCCGGAGAACTGGGTCTGTGCGCTTTCGCTGATATTGGGGCGACCGCGGCGGCGCATCTTGGGGCTGTGTTCGGGCCCGCCGGGAAAAACCTGCTTTAACCGTTTGAGCAGTTGGAACTGCGCCTGCAGTGTCGTAAGTTTCTGCAACATATTTTGGGGGATATCATGTCAAATCATCTGACCGTAGTTGAGCATCCGTTGGTTCAACACAAGCTTTCACTGATGCGCGAAAAAGATACGTCTTCTGCAGTCTTTCGCCAATTACTGCGCGAAAT
>JBLHMX010000206.1:0-4748 GCA_047622625.1 Paracoccaceae bacterium
GCTGGCTGGGTCAATGAAAGCCGCAGCCATGATGGCCCATTTGGGGCAATGCAGGACGGTCGGCCAAGATTCGATGTTGAACCTGGTCATTCTGCCAGTAAGCCGGGATTACGGCGCGTTGGTTCGCCTACCGAGATTTCACAAGCCCATGAAGACGCCGCGTTTGACAGCCCGATGGCCGATATGGTTGCCGCGTTGATTGGGCCAAATGTGCGCTTTCACCACGCCAAAGTGAATTCAAAACTTCCAGGCACCAAGACCACTGTAAAGTGGCACCAAGATTTCACTTTCGATCCACACAGCAATGATGACGTCCTTACGGCGCTGTTGTTCGTGGACGATGTAACCGCAGAAAACGGGCCGTTGATGGTGGTCCCTGGTTCGCATTCGGGTCCGCTTTATTCGCTTTGGCAGGGCGGTGTTTTTACCGGCGCGGTTGAAGAAAAGGTCGCGGTGGATTTATCCGCCAAGGCGGTGTCCTGTATCGGGGCGGCTGGGTCTGTTTGCTTGATGAATTCCCGACTGGCTCATGCATCATCTTTCAACCGCTCGCCTTTGGCTAGAAGCTTGTTTATTGCGGCCTATGCCGCAGCCGATGCCTTGCCTTTGGCCCAGAATGCCGTACCCAGTAGCCATGCTGGCCGCATTGTCCGGGGTGTTGAACCTGGCCGTATCAGGTCCACTGCTTTTGATATCGAAATGCCTGAGTTGCCTAAGGGTGCTTCATTCTTCGATCAGCAATCCGGCGCGAGCTAAGCAAGTTGAGTGCGCTATCGTGGTCAGATCACGACATCTATGTCGCGAATAGGGAAGTGATGGCCAAGAATCGTGGTATGAAATATTGACTGAAAATTTCATGGATAAATCCACTAGTGCTGAAACGAACAGAAATTCACAGCAAAAGCCTAGGGGCCGACCTGCGCGCGTTGCGCAAAGCGCGTGGTTTAACGCTAATTGATATGGCGGACGCGCTTGAGCGATCAGTCGGCTGGGTCAGTCAGGTTGAACGAGATTTATCGCATCCTTCAATCGATGATTTAAGGGCGATTTCCAGAGTTTTCAAAGTACCATTGTCGCTGTTTTTCGGTCAGACAGCGGCCCCCGAACTTGAGCAAGGTTATGTGGTACGTCGTGGTGCGCGGCGTCAAATCGGCTCTAATGATGCGGGCTTGATCGAGGAAATGCTGTCGCCTGATTTGACTGATGATTTTGAGGTTGTGCATTCCGTATTCGAACCCGGTGCCAAGCTGGCGACACCAAGCATAAGACCGACGCAGGAAGTTGGTTATTTAATCAGCGGCATGCTTGATATGATGATTGGTGGACGGGAATTTACCATTCACCCCGGCGATAGTTTCCGCATTCGCGGCGAGGCGCATAGCTGGGCAAATCCCTATGCCGAACCTGCCGTTGCGATCTGGGTGATCGCCCCACCTGTTTACTAAAGGAGCCCACAAATGAAAAAAACTGGACAATGTGAATGCGGCGCGGTCGCCTATAATTCGGAAGGCCCGTGGCGCGATATTATTGCATGTCATTGCACCCAATGCCGACGTTTGACCGGGCATCATTGGGCGGCAACGGCTGTGCCAGCCGAGGCCCTAGAATTTACAAATGATGAAGGGTTGGTCTGGCGGCGGTCATCTGACATGGCGCGGCGCGGATTTTGCAAATCTTGCGGCTCTGCCCTATTTTATCAACATGACTCTAAAGACTATATCGCCATCGGCGCCGGAACATTAGACGGCGCAACAGGTCTTAAGATGGTCGAAGAAGTGTTCACCGCCGACAAAGGTGACTATTACGACCTTTCAGGTGACATTCCGCATCACGAGACATGGTCTCAGGCTTGGCGCAATGATTGAGGTCATTACAGGCTTTGAGGCTGTTCATCTGGGTGCGTTCATACTGGCCGGGTTGCTTTTGAACATCACGCCAGGGGCCGATTTCATATTCATTTCTGCAAGTGGCATAAGTGGTGGGCCGCGTATTGGAATGGCGGCAGCTTTGGGCGTTAATCTCGGTGTTTGGATACATGTTATCGCGGCGGCGGCGGGAGTTTCGGCGATTCTGCTGGCATATCCTGCGGCCTATGACGCGATCCGATATGCTGGCGCTGCTTATCTGTTGTATCTCGCTTGGGCAGCTTGGCGATGTGACGGAATTTTGGGTACAGGGGCTGCCGCACCCTCGATCAACGCAGCCATAAAACGCGGTTTCATCACCAACTTTTTGAACCCAAAAACTGCGCTTTTTATATTCGCCTTCATCCCGCAATTCACCGATCCAGTTATCGGTCCGATCTGGATGCAAATCTTGTTTCTAGGCGCGATATTCGAGCTCTTTGGTTTCTTGTTCGCGATGAGTCTTGGCGCTGCGTCAGGCTTGTTTGCCGATATGCTACGCGACCGTGTTGGGTTCTTAAATAAAGTCACCGCCGTGATGTTCGGCGGGCTGGCTACACGACTAATCTTGGATTGAAGGAACGTTTTATGGTTGATTTTCCCACGACAGCACGGGTTGTCATTATCGGTGGCGGCGTTGTCGGCACGTCGTCTTTATACCATCTTGCCAAGGCAGGCTGGAGTGATTGTGTATTGCTAGAAAAGAACGAACTGACTGCAGGTTCAACTTGGCATGCGGCAGGCAATGTGCCCACGTTTTCGACAAGCTGGTCGATCATGAACATGCAACGCTATTCAACCGAGCTTTATTCAGGGCTGGGCGAAGCCGTGGATTACCCGATGAACTACCATGTGTCGGGTTCACTTCGATTGGCTCATTCCGATGAACGTATGCAGGAATTCCAGCGCGCACGGGGCATGGGCTTACATCAGGGTATGGACCTTGAAATTCTGACTAACAAAGAAGCGCAAGACCGTTATCAATTTTTGGAAACTCACGATCTGAAAGGTGCGCTTTACGATCCTGCCGATGGTGATATTGATCCGGCGCAATTGACCCAGGCTTTGGCCAAAGGTGCGCGCGACATGGGCGCAAGGATTGAACGGTTCTGTCCAGCAACGGGCGTCAGCCGTGAAAACGGTGAATGGATCGTCCATACCGACAAAGGCGATATTCGGTGTGAATACGTGGTCAATGCGGCAGGTTATTATGCTCAACGGGTTGGCGAATGGTTCAAGCCATACGGTGGGCGTACCGTTCCAATGATGGTAATGAGCCACCAGTACCTGCTGACAGACGAAATTCCAGAGCTCAAGAAATGGAGCGCGGAAAACGGCATGTTGCCGCTATTGCGTGACGTCGACAGTTCTTATTACTTGCGGCAAGAAAAAAACGGCCTGAACCTTGGCCCTTATGAGGGAAACTGTAAGGCCCATTGGGTGACGCCCGATGATCCAATGCCAGAAGACTTCAGTTTTCAATTGTATCCTGATGATCTGGAACGCATCGAATGGCATATAGAAGACGCTATGGCGCGGGTTCCGATGTTGGGCGAAGCCGGGATTTCCAAGGTTATCAACGGCCCGATCCCCTATGCGCCTGACGGCAATCCACTGGTCGGGCCTATGCCTGGCGTGCCGAATGCTTTTGAGGCCTGTGTCTTTACTTTTGGCATCGCTCAAGGCGGCGGGGCCGGTAAAGTCTTGGCTGAATGGATCACCGAGGGCCAAACTGAATGGGACATGTGGTCGTGTGATCCGCGTCGATATACTGACTATACGGATACCGAGTATTGTATCGAAAATGGCATGCAAATTTATGGCCATGAATACGCGATGCATTTTCCCCATCATCGCTGGCCTGCAGGTAAAGACCGTAAACTGTCGCCGATTGATAGCAGAATCCGCGAACTTGGTGGCCAAATGGGTGCCTATAATGGCTGGGAACGGGCAAATTGGTTTGCCAAAGACGGCGATGATACGTCTGAGGCGGCAACGCAAACTTGGAACCGCGCAGGGCCTTGGCAGGTGCGAATTCAAGAAGAATGCGAAGCGGTACGTGACAGTGTCGGTGTATTAGAACTGCCGGGATTTGCGCGCTTTAACTTGTCCGGACCCGGTGCGGCCGATTGGTTGCGCGGTATGATTTCAGGCGGTCTTCCACGGGCAGGACGTATGAACTTAGCCTATTTCCCAGACAACCGGGGCCGCATATTGACCGAAATGTCTGTGATGCATCTTTCGGAAGACAGTTTCACGCTTATTACTGCGGGAACGGCCCAATGGCATGACTTTGAACACCTGCAAAAACACCTCCTCAAGGGACTGAGCCTGACAGATCACACGGCAGAATTTTCGACTTTAATCGTTACAGGGCCCAAATCCCGCGATCTGTTGGCGGCAATCAGTGATGCTGATCTGAGCCTTGGTTGGCTTTCCCATCAGCGAGCCCATGTAGGCAAACACGAGTGCGGGTTGGCACGGGTTTCGTTTGCAGGCGAACTTGGCTGGGAAATCCACGCCAAAAACGCAGACGTGGCTTCGATTTACGAAATGGTACTTGAAGGCGGGGCCAAACCATTTGGCATGTACGCGCTTGATAGTTTGCGTTTGGAAAAAGGTTACCGGGCTTGGAAGGGCGATCTTTCAACTGACTATACGCTACTGGAAGGTGGCATGGATCGGTTTATCAAATTCGATAAAGAACAGGATTTCCCTGGGAAAGCCGCCCTTTTGGCCGAAAAACAACGCGGTGTTTCCAAGCGGTTCGTGACATTGCTTGTTGATGCAGGTGACGCAGACGCGCCCTATATGTCAACGCTTTGGCATGACGGCGGCGTGGTC
>JBLHMX010000207.1:0-4666 GCA_047622625.1 Paracoccaceae bacterium
GTGGTTTTTCCGCTGCCGGACGAGGGGGCGGACAAGACCAATCCAGTGCCGTTGTTCATGGTTTGCGCACCTTGGGATAAGAGATTCGACAGATTGTGTTATGGCACCGAAAAAACCGGCTTAAAACCCCTTGGAAGACGGGGTGAAACTTGCCTATAGTTCAGCCAATGACCCGTAAACCAACCAAAGAACTGCGCCGAGGCTGGACCACAGGCGCCTGCGCCACTGCTGCCGTCAAAGCGGCTCTGGACGCGTTGTGGGGCGGTGACTTTCCTGATGAGGTTGGCCTGACTTTGCCCAAGGGCGAAACGCCGGTATTTGTGGTCGCTTTTACGGATCACGGCGACGGTTGGGCGGAAGTTGGTATCATCAAGGATGCAGGCGATGATCCGGATGTAACCCACGGCGCACTGATCCGCGCGCGCGTGGAAATGCAAGGTGTCGGCGTCAGCTTTCATGCGGGTGACGGGGTTGGCAGCGTGACGAAACCCGGCTTGCCAATTGCGGTGGGAGAGCCTGCAATAAACCCGAAGCCGCGCGAAATGATGATCGCTGTGGTCGTAGAACAAGCTCAAAAATATGCGCGAAATCCAGATGTTTCAATCACAATTACAATTCCTGGCGGTCAGGAAATGGCTACCAAAACCTGGAACCCGCGCCTTGGCATTTTGGGAGGGCTGTCCGTTTTGGGAACGACGGGCATCGTGCGTCCCTATTCCTGCTCGGCCTGGATCGCATCAATCCATCGCGGCGTCGATGTCGCCCGCGCTAGTGGCCAGGATCATGTAGCGGGGTGCACAGGTTCGACCTCGGAAAGCACCGTGCAAACGCTGTACGGCCTGCCTGATTTTGCCATGCTTGATATGGGTGATTTTGCGGGCGGGCTATTGAAATATCTTCGCCGAAATCCGGTGAAAAGATTAACAATCGGTGGTGGAATTGGCAAAATGACCAAACTGGCCCAAGGCGCGATGGATCTGCATTCGGCCCGTTCTCAAGTTGATGTATCACGGCTGAATTCATGGGCGCAGGAAGGTGGATTGGCCGACGTTTCCAAGGCCAACACCGCACTTGAGGCCGCGCAGATTGCAGGTATTGATCTTGCCGAAATCGTGGCAGCGCAAGCAAAAATACGTGTAGACGAATTCTTGGCAAGTAATTGCGTGACCGATATCGTGGTGATTGATCGGGCTGGAAAAGTGCTTGCCAGAACAGCTGCCGCATGAAGATACTGTTGCTTGCCGGAACCAGCGACGCCCGCCGGATCGCACACGGTTTGGCCTCGATCAAACACGTAACCGCGATTGCATCCCTAGCTGGTGTTACCCGCCAACCGATTGAATTGGCTTGTGAAACCAGAGTTGGTGGATTTGGTGGTGCGCACGGGTTGCGCTGCTATGTACAGGAAGAAAATGTTGGCGCTATACTTGACGCGACCCATCCTTTCGCCGCGCAAATGTCACAAAATGCAGCAGGTGTTTGCAAGGATTTGAGATTGCCCTACATCCAAATGCTGCGCCCGGAATGGCAAGCAGAAGCAGAGGACCGTTGGACAAGGATCGCGTCGGAAGCGCAGGCGGTTGAGCATATTGCCCCCGGTTCGACAGTGTTTTTGGCTACGGGCCGTCAGACCTTGCCAGCCTTCGCCAATCTTCAAAGTTGCACATTAATCTGCCGTCAAATCGACCCCCCAAAGCAAAGTTTCCCGTTTTCAAATGGTCATTTCTTGTTTGGGCGTCCGCCGTTTTCTGTTAACGACGAAAAAGAGCTGTTTCAAAGACTTAACATCGACTGGTTGGTCGTAAAAAACTCTGGCGCGCAAGCCAGCCGCAGCAAGCTTGACGCTGCGCGCGAATTGGGCCTGCGGGTGGCGATGATTGACCGCCCTAAACAGCCTGACAGTGCGAAGGTGACGACTGTGGACCAAGCACTAAATTGGGCTCACGAATTGTCTGCCGCGCAATGATAATCCGGATAATCACAACCGACCAGGACGTCACCGAAGGCGCAGAATGGCTTGCCAAACTTGACGCGCGCTTTGCGCAGGCATTGCGCGAGGCCGGCCCATTACCTTTGCGTCGCCACCCCGGTGGATTTGACAACCTGTTCAATGCAATCATCGGCCAGCAGGTATCGCTTGCGTCAGCCAGCGCCATTTGGGGCCGACTTGAAGCGGCTGATCTGACCTCAGTTTCGACAGTCCGATTTGCAAGCGAACAAGATCTGCGCGATTGCGGCCTATCCCGCCAGAAAATCCAATATGCCCATGCCCTTGCCAACAGCGGTATTGATTACACTGCTTTAGAAGCCATGCCGGATGACGACGTCATAAAGACGCTTGTCCAAGTCAAAGGCATCGGGAGTTGGACCGCAGAAGTTTACACCATGTTTTCGCTTGGTCGCGCCGATGTTTTCGCCCCTGGTGATTTGGCCTTGCAAGAAGCGGCGCGAGTGTTGTTTTCGCTTAACGAACGCCCAAACGAGCGGAGTTTACGAAAAATGGCACAGGATTGGTCCCCGTGGAGAGCGGTTGCAGCTCGCATTCTGTGGGCCTATTACCGCGTGATAAAAAACCGGGAAGGGATTAGTTAAGTGCGGGAATTAAATTCAGGACGGCGCGGCGCGGCGTTGGGACAGGCGAAACATTTGGTGGTGCTTGTGCATGGGTACGGCGCTGACGGCAGCGATCTTTTGGGCTTGGCTGATCCTTTGTCAGAACACTTGCCGGATACGGTTTTTGTGGCCCCAGATGCGCCGAATAAATGTTCCGGTAACCCGTTCGGATATGAATGGTTTCCGATCCCAAGACTTGATGGATCAAGCGAAGAAGATGCCAATTCCGGCATGGCGTTGGCGGTCGATGATTTGAACGCATTTCTTGACAAAACCATGAAAGATGAAGGGGTTACGCCCGAAAGAACTGTCCTACTTGGGTTTTCTCAAGGCACCATGATTAGCCTTCATATCGCGCCAAGGCGGGCCAAAGCATTTGCGGGGATCGTTGGATTTTCCGGGCGTTTGCTTGAACTTGAAACCCTAGCTGCCCAAACAGTCAGCCGCCCTCCGGTTTTGCTGGTTCACGGCGATCAGGATCAGATGGTCCCACCGTCTTCTTTGCCCGAGGCCGCTGACGCCTTAACCAAGGCGGATTTTGAGGTTTACACCCATATTTCCAAAGGCACTGCACACGGAATCGCGCCTGATGGGTTGGGCGTCGCGTTGCAATTTATGCGGGCGAAACTTGGAATAAGCGACTGAAACTAATCATAAATTCGACCTGACCCTTTACCGTTTTTCCAGTCTCTATATAGGGGGTTGTCTGCAATCATCTACGATATATAGTTTTGATATTCGCCGGAATGGGCCGGAAATTGGTTTGTCCTGTTTCGAACGAGGCTAATGCGCTTGCAATTAGGATATATTCAACGATGGACGGCGACTTCAGAACAAGCTTTTTACGCAACCAAACCAACCCAACGCGCCACCCCGCGCTGGTTTTAAACGCGGACTACCGTCCGTTATCGTATTTGCCGCTGTCATTGTGGTCGTGGCAAGATGCGGTCAAGGCTGCTTATTTGGATCGTGTGACTATTGTTGCGGAATATGATGAAGTTGTGCGATCCCCATCGACCGAAATTCGAATTCCGTCCGTGGTGGTCTTGAAAGATTTTGTGCATCCAACCAAGTCCACAGCGTTCACCAGGTTCAACCTTTTTCTGCGGGATGAATTCACCTGTCAATATTGCGGTTCCAAAGGTGAAATGACCTTTGATCATGTAATACCTCGCGCACGCGGCGGTAAAACGATTTGGGAAAATGTGGTTGCGGCTTGTGGGCCATGCAACCTTAAAAAAGGGTCAAAGATGCTGGTTCAGACATCGATGTACCTGCGTCGAAAACCGGAACGGCCTGGCGCCGAAGACTTGCGCAATCGGGGCCGTAAATTCCCGCCTAACCATTTGCACGACAGTTGGATGGACTTTTTATATTGGGATGCGGAACTTGAAGCATAATCTGCAAGGCCTCCATGTCCTATCCTAAAAACTCAGTTGAAACCGCGATAACCGACGAGAAGCGTGCAGAATGGCGCGAAAAATTCACTGAGTCTGATCGCGCGCTTGGGTTCGAAGTGAGCGAAAGCTTTCAGCCGTTTAGCCAGATAAATGACATTTTTACCCGCGCTTTTTGGGATCCGAAAGTTAAATCAAAAGACACAGACGGTTTTTTCGACAGCTACCGCGTCGCGCCTGCTGCAAGGCGTGGGCAGGGGTTCAGTCAAAGGGATTTTGCACTGCGCAATGCCTCGTGGATAATCTCGGATCTTATATCTAACCGTGGCGCCGAAATGGGGCTGCGCGAAGGCTTTCAGGCAGCGATCGAGGCTGACACTCCAATCGCGGATCAAGCAGTCGAGGTTGAAGATGTCGCCGAGCAAAGCCGCGAAATTAAACGAATTGCCAAGTTGTTTGGCGCTGATCTGGTTGGCATAACCGAAGTTGACGAGCGCTGGCACTATGCGTCTCGTGTCGATACTCGTGATTTGACGTCCGTGGAAAACAAGCTGCCCAGCGGTATTACCCATGTGATTGTCATGGCCCATTCGATGGATTTTGATCTGGTTGAAACATATCCGTCGGCGCTGGCTGGCGCATCAACCGGGCGGGAA
>JBLHMX010000208.1:0-4518 GCA_047622625.1 Paracoccaceae bacterium
CAATCCAAGTTGGCGGTAGCGTTAGAAAGCCCGGCTGATTTTCAGGCTCATCCCTCGTCTGACGTCACGGCTTCGGGAATTTTACACCGCAATACCCAGACATCGTAGCGTGGGTGATCCATCGCTAACAGAGCTGGTGACGCGGCTGTCATCCAGCCTTCAAACTTCACCTCACCCTTAGTCATGTCGCGGATACTGATATAAGCAAAAGCGTCGCTTGCAGGGTTTTCAACTGGATACCGGCATTCGGTCACCGTAATTTCCAAGCGCTCAAATTTCTTGGTTTCACCGTTGGCAAATTCAATATCAACAAGCTTGCCAGTGATTGTATCAAGCGCCCGCAAAACGGACCCATCGGCAGCCGTGACTTGGCCAGCATCCTGCGCCGTGGCAGCACTATTCAGACACAATAATACTGCTGCGAAAAGACCCTTCATTCGCCGCCGCCAGACCCAAATTTCAACAACAGGTTAACGATACTAATCGCCCCTTGAGTGTCTTCAACTTCGTCGCCATCGGCCAGATTTTCAGGGGCCCCGCCTGGAACAATCTCGACAAAATTGCCACCTAGCAGCCCTTCAGACGAGATTAAGACCTGCGTGTCACTTGAAAGTTCCAGCCCTTGGGATACGGTAAAACTTGCCTCAGCCCGGTAGGTTAATGGGTTCAACTCAAGGCCCGTAACCGTGCCGATCTTTACGCCAGCCATGCGCACATCGGTGCCGACACTAATGCCTTCGGCAGACCGAAAACTTGCGTTCAATTCATAAGAACCAGTTGGGCCTGATGTGCCGGTAGTTTGGCTGACAACATATAAGAACCCAACGGCCACAGCGACCACAAGGCCGCCAATTAGGGTTTCTGTTGTGTTTTCCGACAATTCAACGCCCGCCTATTTTGGTTGCCAAGCTTCGTAGTCGCTGGAAGTTTCAGGCTGCGCTGTGCGCAACGAGCCGACAGGTGCATATGCTTGGTCTGTGCCAGTAAGGTTTTCCTGATGCGGCTTTTCCCAAACTTGGTGAACCAAAGGTTCAGCGCCGGGACGTTCATCAAACGTATGGTGCAGCCATCCGTGCCAATCAGGTGAAACCTTAGTTGCTTCTGATACGCCCGAATAAATCACCCACCGGCGCTTGCCGTCTTTGGTTTGGTAATAAACGTTGCCGGTCGCGTCTTCGCCAACTTTCTGACCCTTGCGCCACGTGAAAATTTGCGTGCCGATAGTTTGGCCATCCCACCACGTGAACAGGCGCTTGATGAATAACATTCCGGACCTCGTAATTTACCTGCCCCATATGGACCACAAAAACCGTCAAGGTCCAGTAGGATCAGCTTGCTGTCGCGCTTTCTTTGGCTTTATCAGCATAGATCAGCAGCGGTTTACCGTCACCGTTCACCGCCTCGTCATTGACGACAACTTCTTCCACACCATCAAGTCCGGGCAGATCAAACATGGTATCCAGCAGGATGTCTTCCATGATCGAACGCAAACCGCGCGCCCCAGTTTTGCGCGCAATTGCGCGTTTGGCGATGGCTTTCATGCTATCATCCGTGAAAGTCAGCTTGGCATCTTCCAATTCGAACAAACGTTGATACTGCTTAATCAGCGCGTTTTTGGGTTCGGATAAAATGGTCACAAGCGCATCTTCGTCCAGATCAGTCAGCGTTGCGATCACGGGTAAACGGCCAACGAATTCCGGGATCAAACCGAATTTCAACAAGTCTTCCGGCTCAAGTTCCGGCAACATTTCACCGGCCGTTTTTGCTTCTTCGTCTTTAACATCAGCACCAAAACCAATGGACGACCCTTTACCGCGTTGCCCAATGATGCGTTCAAGGCCAGAAAATGCCCCGCCGCAAATGAACAGGATGTTGGTGGTGTCAACTTGCAAAAATTCTTGCTGCGGATGCTTGCGTCCGCCTTGTGGCGGCACCGAGGCAACCGTGCCTTCCATGATCTTCAACAAAGCCTGTTGAACGCCTTCGCCCGACACATCACGTGTGATCGAAGGGTTGTCAGACTTGCGGGTGATTTTATCAACTTCGTCGATATAAACGATGCCGCGTTGGGCGCGTTCAACGTTGTATTCCGATGCTTGCAACAGCTTTAAGATAATGTTTTCAACGTCTTCGCCAACATACCCGGCTTCGGTCAATGTTGTGGCGTCGGCCATTGTAAACGGCACATCCAGAATGCGTGCAAGTGTCTGCGCCAGCAATGTTTTACCGCAACCCGTTGGCCCGATCAGCAGAATGTTGGATTTCGCCAATTCAATGTCAGATGACTTTTCGCTGTGATTAAGGCGCTTGTAATGGTTGTGAACCGCCACGGAAAGCACGCGCTTGGCCAATACTTGGCCGATCACGTATTCGTCCAAAACTGTACAGATATCCAGCGGTGTCGGCACGCCGTCACTGGACTTTACCATCGAAGATTTTGTTTCTTCGCGGATGATGTCCATGCACAGCTCAACACATTCATCACAGATGAATACGGTTGGGCCCGCGATCAGTTTCCTGACCTCGTGCTGGCTTTTGCCACAGAACGAGCAGTAAAGCGTGTTCTTTGAATCGCTATTGTTCGAATTCGCCATCTAAAACCTCAGCCTTGCTCAATTCATTTAATGGGTCGATCTGCGGGTCTTTACGACCTTCTTTGATCACTTACAATTCACGATATTGCAGTTTTCCCGGACAGACAATTCAAAACCGCATTAAAACGCGGAACAAATTGCCTGTGCAGGAGCGCCGCATCCCTTAGCCGTCGGCTTCATCAACCGTGCGCTGTTCAACAATCTCGTCTAGATGACCCCAATCAAGGGCTTCTTGGGCCGACATAAAGTTATCGCGCTCTAATCCCTTTTCGACCGCTTTCAGAGTTTGGCCAGTATGCTTTACGTAAATCTGGTTCAATTGATCCTTGATCTTTTGAGTTTCAGCCGCATGGATCATAATATCGGTTGCTTGTCCCTGATAGCCACCGGATGGCTGGTGGACCATGATGCGCGCGTTAGGCAGCGCAAACCGCATGCCTTTTTCGCCAGCTACCGCCAAAAGTGAACCCATCGAGGCCGCTTGGCCAACAACAAGTGTCGAAACTTTCGGCCGAATATATTGCATGGTGTCATAAATCGACAGGCCCGAGGTCACGACGCCGCCTGGCGAATTGATGTACATCGAAATTTCTTTGGATGGGTTTTCAGCCTCAAGAAACAACAATTGCGCCACGATCAGCGTCGACATGCCGTCATGGATTGGGCCGGAAATAAAGATAATCCGTTCTTTTAATAGCCGCGAAAAAATATCGTATGCGCGCTCACCACGGGCGGTTTGCTCCACCACCATCGGCACAAGGTTATTCGTGAAGTAATCTACTGGGTCGTTGTTCATTGCGCTTGGCCTTTGCTGCTGCTGCCATCCTTCTTAGAGGAAGGTTCCTACCAGAGTCTTAGTCATGCGCACGAAGGGGTGCAAGAGAGCGGCGCATGAAAGATTGTAAATCTGTTGACTTTTAGTAAGCCACAGCTTACGGTAAGCCATGACTTACGAAGAATCACTCAATGCCTTGTCCGATCCCCGCCGCCGCGCCATCTTTGAAAGCCTGCGCGCAGGCGCAAAATCTGTGGCTGCAATTGCCGTTGAACAACCGGTCAGCCGTCCGGCTGTTTCCCAACATTTGAAGGTGTTGCAAACCGCTGGCCTTGTGCAGGTCACGGTCAAGGGAACAAGGCATTTTTACCAAATTCGGCGCGATGGCTTGAATGCCTTGCGCGAATATATCGAAAGCTTTTGGCAAGACACGCTGGACGCTTTTGCAACCCATGTTCACGACACTATTGAAACTGAAAAGGAATCATAATGCTGCCACCTGTTGTAAAATCTATAACTGTCCCTTGTTCAAAAGAACGGGCGTTTGAATTGTTCACCCGCGATATCGCCACATGGTGGCCGCTTGATAAACATTCGGTTTCGGCCATGTCTGGCAAAGTCGCCCGTGACATCAAAGTCGACTGGGCAAAAGGCGGTGAAGTCTGGGAAATCGATCACGCTGGCGAAAAAGTTCTATGGGGCAGCGTGGCCGAATTCACACCCAGTTCCGGCGTGGCACTTAACTGGCACATCAACGGCCCCGCCGACCAAGCAACTTTGGTCGAAGTTGCTTTTGCCGCCAACGGCGAAGGCTGTGACGTTGTGTTGACCCATTCCCGCTGGGAAGCCCACGGCGAGCAAGGTGAAAACATGCGTAGTGGGTATAATGGTGGCTGGGTTCACGTGTTCGAGGAATGCTTTCAGACGGCTTGTGGATAAAGCCAGTGATGATGCCGGGCCAATAGCCCACGGCAAGATTGCCAAAACCACCCCAATCGGATCAACTAAGCATTATCTGTTCGGCCTGATCTTAGGGTCGGACTGATTGGCAACCCTAGGGGCAGGCAATTTGGCCGCTGTTCAGCGACAACAACCTTGGCCGGTAGCGACAACCAACTTGTCCGGTGGATCTGACTGGAGAACGGGCAT
>JBLHMX010000209.1:0-4511 GCA_047622625.1 Paracoccaceae bacterium
CATCATGGTCCGCTTTTGGCGCGTAAATGATATAGTCAACATCGGCGGGATCATCGGCTTTTTGAACCAAGTTCACGGCAATTCCAGCCCGCGCAAAAGACGCGGCAAGGGTTTGGCGATAGGTTGTCCAATGATCGGGATTTCCGGCGTATAAAGCAGTTGTTTTCATGGTGTTCTCGGGCGATGGATATGGGCACTTTGTACAAGACCAAACCCGATCAGCAAGACCAACATTGCTGTGCCGCCATAAGACACCAAAGGCAGTGGCACGCCGACCACAGGGGCCAGCCCCATAACCATCGACATGTTGACAGCAAAGAATAAGAAAAATGTCGCCCCCACGCCCATTGTCAACAACGATCCGAAACGGTCGCGGTTGCTGATGGCGGATAGTACGCAAAATAGTAAGATCAAACCGTATAACAAAAGCAGGGACATACCGCCAAGAAAACCAAGCTCTTCTGCGAGCGTTGTAAAGATAAAGTCAGTTTGCTTTTCGGGCAGAAAATTCAGCCGACTTTGTGTGCCTTGCATGAAGCCCCGCCCAGACCAACCGCCCGAGCCTAGGGCGATTTTGGACTGCGTGATATGATAACCTGCGCCCAAAGGGTCGGACCCCGGATCAAGAAAAGTGTCGATCCGCCGGTATTGGTAGTTTTTCAGCAATTGCCACCCTGTGCCGCGTGAAAAGATCACCGCACCTACTAACGCGACTGCCGACAGGAAACCGGCAGCGAAATACCCCCAATGCACGCCGGCCAGCCATAGAATGATCATACCGCCAAGGGCCAACAGCAAAGCGGTGCCAAGATCGGGCTGTTGAAGCACCAAAAGCATGGGAACAGCAATCAGTGCGAGCGGTATTAGAAGCCATAAGGGCTTGGAAACCTTCGATATATCCAGCCAATCGTAATAGGCTGCTAACGCCATGACCAAAGCGATTTTCATCAATTCTGAAGGCTGCAGGCGAATAAAGCCTAGGTCAATCCAGCGTTGGGCACCCATGCCGATTTCGCCAAAAAACTCGACCGAGATCAGCAAGAAAAGAGCAAGCGTGTAGATCAATCCTGCGACGTTCCGCCAGAAATAGATCGGGATAAAGGCGACGGTAAACATCAGCACGCTGCCAAGGGCAAAGCGTTTTGCCTGGGCCAGTGCCCAGGGATTAATGCTGCCACCCGCGACCGAATATAGCATCACAAATCCGAAACATGACACGGCAGTCACAAGCAAAATTAGCGGCCAATTCAGGTGTAGAATCTTGCGCCAACCCGTTGGAACAGTTGCCAGATTATGAATAAGATATGTCATATGCCATCAACCCGTAAGGCCAGTTTCTTGCGCTCGTTGTTAATTCTTGTGCGCTGGCTTTTGGGGTAGGCCGATGCGGGCGGTTTGCCTTCGTATAAGGCCTCAAGCAATATGTCGCGCGCGATGGGACCAGCGAACCTTGAACCGCCGCCGCCATGTTCCACAATCACCGACACGGCGTAGCGCGGATTATCGAACGGTGCGTAGGCCACGAAAAGGGCGTGATCGCGCCGCTCCCAAGGCAGGTCTTTGTTTTTGGTGACGCCAGCTTTGCGTTCAGCAGCCGTGATACGGCGCACTTGCGACGTTCCGCTTTTGCCCGCCATTGCCATTGATTTTTCGGCGACACGCACAGAATACCCTGTGCCGTTGCGCTCATTTGAAACGGCAAACATGCCGCTTCGAACCGCGTTTATCACTGAGGTTGGTATGTCCAAAGCGCTGGGTATTGGGGAATGTGTTACAACGCCGTCGACGGATTTCAGCAATTTCGGCACCACAGCACGGCCCGAGGCGATCCGCGCCGTCATAGTCGCCAACTGCAGGGGCGAGGCCAGCACAAAACCTTGCCCGATCGAGGCGTTCAATGTGTCGCCAATACGCCAAGGCTCTTTGATTTTGGGGTTGTTCAGTTTCCAACTTTTCGTCGGCATCAGGCCTGGCTGTACGCCATTCAAAGGCAGTTCAAACTTTGTGCCGAAACCAAACTGGCGCGCCATTTCAGCAATCTTTTCAATGCCAATGCGCTGAGCGACTTCGTAGTAATAGACATCGCAGGATTGTTTCAGGCCGTCGCGTAAATTCATGCGCCCATGCCCACGACGTTTCCAGCAATGGAAACGTTGGTTGCCAAGCTGATGAAAACCATTGCAACTGATCGTTTCATCTGCCGAAATCACACCCTCTTTAAGGGCTGCGAGCGCCACCATCATTTTGAAAGTTGATCCGGGTGGGTAAGTGCCAACCACCGCCTTATTAGTGAAGGGGCGATACGGGTCTTCCATCAACGCGTTGAAGTCTTTGGTGGAAATTCCGTTAACGAATTTGTTGGGATCAAAGCTGGGGGCAGAGCCAACGGCCAGCAATTCGCCATTGTTCACATCCATCACAACGGCCGATGCACTTTGACCCGCAAGTCTGGCCTGCACATAGTTTTGCAAATGGCTGTCAATTGTCAGGGCTGCGTTGGTTCCGGATTGGCCTTCTTTGCGGTCAATTTCACGCATAACCCGACCAACGGCGTTGACCTCGATACGTTTTGTACCCGCAAATCCACGCAAGCGGCGTTCCAGTTTGCGTTCAACGCCGCTTTTACCGATTTGGAATTTCGGGATTTGCAAAAGCGGGTCCGGGTTTTTGATTTGGCTCAGGTCATAATCACTGACCGCACCAACATAGCCAACAATATGGGTAAAATCAGCGCCAAGGGGGTAATGGCGTGACAGGCCGACTTCTGCCGTGACACCCGGTAAGGCTGGCGCATTGGCGGAAACGGCTGAAAGCTGTTCCCAAGTCAGGTGTTCCGCGACGGTGATCGGCACAAAGGCCGAGCGGCGTTTGAGGCTGTTCAACACGCTTGCACGGTCATCTGTACTAAGCGGAATGATACCTGCCAAGCGATCAAGGGTGTCTTCTGTATTGCCCGCTTGTTCACGCACGATGACGATGCGGTAATTTTGCGCGTTTTGCGCAATTGGCACGCCGTTACGATCAAAAATCAAGCCGCGAGCAGGCGGCAGCAGACGGATATTTATGCGGTTTTCTTCGGCCAACAAGCGAAATTGATCTGCCTGATCGACCTGCAAAAACCGCATACGCAACCCTAGCAGCCCCATGAATCCCACTTGGGCGCCAAACAGGATTAATCCGCGCCGGGTCATTTGCCGGTTCGTATTTTCGGTGTTTCGATTGTTCAGGCTCATAGGCGATGCCCGTAACGGATTGCTTCGTGAGGGGTGACTTTGCGCAGGCGTAACAACAATGCACAGAACCCAACGACCAGCGGGTAGGCAACAAGGGTGGTCAGAAAATGCAGCATTGTCGTTGAAAAACCAACTTGGGGAATAATCATGATCGACAAGACCAAGTGATAAGATATTAAGCACAAAAACATGATCGCCCCGACAAAGGCCCATTCAAACGGAAAAATCAAATCACGAAACCGATATTCTTGTAGGCGCGTGAACTCGACAGCAAAGATCATAATAGCGGTCCACAAACCGGGCGGGCGTAGCAAAAGAACATCAGAAAGAAAGATCGCACCAGCCAAAAGCCAGACCGGAATGTAATCTGGACGACGCAAGACAAATGCGAAGGTCAGGCATAACAGTAAATCTGGCCCCGGCAGGTTTTTTGGAATGAAGCTGAAAGGTACGAGGCCGACAAACAGGATCAGAAAGGCGCAACAGGCATAGCTTAGGCGGCCGAAAAGCCGTCGGGTCAACACGGTCTCACCCATCGCTGGCCCCGGTTGTCGCAGGTGGTAATAGCGGTGCAAGTGTGGCTGGTGGACGGATTAGATCATCGGACACCCCAATTTTTTCCGTCGGAACACTGCGCAAAACACGCATAAATTCAAGTCGTTGATAATCAGCTGCGAGTTGCACGAGATATCGGCCACCACGGCCCAACACAATTTGACCGGCCAAAACGCCAGGCGGAAAAACCTGACCATCGCCAGAACTGACAACGCGATCCCCGGGATGCACAAGTTCGGGTGTTTCCAGAAACTCGATCACCGGATAAAGGGCATTAGTGCCGGACATAATCGCTTTTTGCCCGGATGGCTGGATAATTACGGGGATGCGGCTGTGGCTGTCAGTAAGCAAGATCACGCGTGATGTGGCTTCGCCCACGCCGGAAATCCGGCCAACCAAACCAAAGCCATCCATCGTGGCCCAGCCATCAAGCACGCCGTCGCGACGGCCAACATTAATAAGGGCGGATTGGCGGAAGGGAGACCCTGAATCAGTCAACACAATGCCCGTGATAAAGCTAAGTTTTGGGCTGATCCGAACGTTGTTCAAATCCAGTAGCTTGGCGTTTTGCTGCTCTAGCTGTAGCGCCGCCTCGCGCCAACCTTTTAAGCGTTGTAATTCGCGGCGAAGTTCTTGGTTTTGCTCGTAAATATTACCATAGGATTGAAAATCACTGACCATCCGGCTTAACTTTGCAACCGGGACCAAAGCCCAATCAAGACG
>JBLHMX010000210.1:0-4500 GCA_047622625.1 Paracoccaceae bacterium
TTTCTCAACAACTAGCGGCAATGTCACTGACGCTGTCATACTTCAGTATCTTGAATTACATTCAAAAAGGGAACCTACCGGCGTCAGCCGGTAGTCGTTCAGTGACGATATCTTTATCATCGTCGATATGTCTGACCCGACTAACCCTAAACCGGTTAGCAAACTGTGGTTGCCCGGCATGAATGCCGCTGCGGATGAAAAACCCGATTGGGATCCGAAATACCGCTATGCTTTGCACCACGCGATTATCAAAGGCGATCTAGCTTGTGGTGCTTGGCGTGACGGTGGTTTGACCACGATGGATGTCAGCGATCGGCACAATCCAAAAATTCTATCCCACGTAAATTTTGCCCCGCCTTTCGCTGGTGGCACGCATAATGCGCTCGCCCTTCCTGATCGCAACTTGCTGGTTGTCGTTGAAGAAGCGGTTTTTGATGATCTGGAAGACGGCGTTAAACGCAATTGGATTTTCGACATTTCCGATCCTGCGAACCCGATCAGCATTTCAACGCTTCCGATCCCGGACGATTATGATTACGCGACCAAAGGGGGCCAGTTCGGACCGCATAACATTCACGAAAACCGCCCCGAAAGCTTTCAAAGTTCAAATATTATTTTCGTGACTTATCAAAATGCCGGACTGCGCGTATATGACATTCGTGATCCATTCCGGCCCAAAGAAATCGCGGCGCTTGTACCACCGGCGCCTCTCAAGATGGCGGATCACCGACCGGACCGCCCGCAAATCGTCGATACAACGGACGTGTTTGTTGATGAAAACGGCCTGATATACTGCACCGACTTTAACGCTGGCCTGTACATCATGGAACTGGACAAGGGTCTGTTGGAGTAAGGGAATACGATGAAAAAAGTAACCGTCGTTGGTAAACTTCATCAAGCTGGGCTGGATATTCTGTATGGCCACGGCGGGTTGGAAATAACTGAATTTACTGACCCTGCCGTTCCCGTAACGCGCGACAAAATTATCGAAGCCGACGGGCTGTTAATCCGCACAGGAAATATAACCGAGGCTGACATAGAACACGCCGACAGGTTGCGCGTTGTATCGCGGCACGGTGTCGGTTGTGATAATGTGCCCGTTACAGCTCTGTCGGCGCGGGGCATTCCCGTGACGATTGTCGGGCCCGTTAACGCGATTTCAGTTGCCGAACAGACCATTTCAATGATGCTAACGTTGGCTAAGAAAGTGTCTGAATATGACCAAGCTGTAAGAAGCGGCAAATGGGAGTTTCGAAATTCGCTTGCATCGGCTGAACTTGCCGAAAAAACTTTGCTGTTGCTTGGTCTGGGGCGAATTGGTGGTGAAGTGGCGAAACGCGCTGCGGCCTTCGACATGAACATTCTGGTATTTGATCCCTATCTTTCTGCTGACGCAATAAAATCTGCAGGTGCCACCAAGATTGAAGATTGGCGCGCGGTGTTGGGAAGCCTTGATCTCTTAAGCATCCATTTGCCACTTGGCCCCGAAACCCGCAATATCATTGACGCAGAGGTGTTGGCGAAAATGAAACCAAGCGCGATTGTTTTGAACCTTGCCCGGGGCGGGTTAGTTGACGAAATGGCTTTGTTCAATGAACTAAGTACCCGAATGGCATCAGGTGGTGCTGGACTTGACGTGTTCGAAACTGAACCGCCTTCAACTGATAACCCGTTGTTTGCTTTGCCCAATGTTACCCTTAGTCCCCACTCTGCCGCGATGTCTGAAGAATCCGCGCGGAAAATGGGCGTGGTTTCTGTTCTAAACGTTATTGCCGGATTGGAGGGCAAGCTTGATCCTGCCCTAATCTATAATCACCGCGAACTTCAAGAACAGGGATAATATGAACACCCAAATCCCAACAGAATTTTATGTGGCGTTTCTTAATCGATCCTTTGAAATTCACTGGAACCTGCACGCCTATCTAATGGTCTTTTGCTGGTTCGTGTTGGTTCCATTTGGCATTTTATCAATCAGGTTTCTGAAATCCAAACCAGTTCCCAAAGGGTTGCCGCGCGGTGTTGGCAAGTTTGATCCTTTGTTCATTTGGTGGGTCATGCATCATTGGACGCTCTATTTCGCGATTGGTCTGTCAATTCTTGGGATTACAATTGCGCTGGTTGCAAGCGGTGGATTCAGTGGTTCGTTGCATTCAATTTTCGGCTTTGGGACTGTATTGTTTGGTGTTCTGCAAATCGTTGCCGCTTGGTATCGCGGAACGCACGGCGGGCCAAATCATATAGCGTCTGATCCAGAAGATCCTGACAGTTGGCGGGGCGATCATTTTGATATGACCAATCAGCGCCGCTGGTTTGAGGCTTATCACAAAACCGGCGGCTACTTTGCTATGTTGTTGGCGCTTGGTGCTGTCACCACAGGGCTAATGCAGTTTTGGATGCCAGCAATCGCGCTTATGTTGTTGCTGATTCTTCTAGGTGGATTTGCACTGTTTATCTGGGCCGAAGCCAAAGGTCAGCGTCACGATACATATAAAGCAGTGTTCGGCAGTAATCCGGTTCACCCAGGAAATAACGACGACACCGACGTTTAGGCGTTATAATCCGGCCGTAACGACCCCCCTTAACCCTTACTATCAATTGCTGTAAGGCAGCAGCAGTAACAGCCATAGACCGAGCCGTAAAATGTCCACTGCCATAACGCCTGACAACCTAACCGTTCCACGCAAAGAACCAATGCCCGACAAACAAAACCTTGTTGGTCTTGATCGCAACGCCATGCGGGCGGCCTTGATTGCGGCGGGAACGCCCGAAAAGCAGGCAAAGATGCGGGTCGGCCAAATCTGGGGTTGGATTTACCAAAAGGGCGTTAGCGATTTTGAGGCAATGACCAACCTTGCCAAACCCTTTCGCGCGATGTTGGCCGAGCAGTTCACTGTAACGCGGCCAGAAGTTGTCACCACGCAGGTCTCAACCGATGGTACCCGTAAATACCTGTTGCGGATTAACGGCGGCCACGAAGTTGAAGTGGTTTACATCCCTGAAAAAGACCGTGGCACTTTGTGTATATCCAGCCAAGTTGGCTGCACGCTGACTTGCCCGTTCTGTCATACAGGTACGCAAAAATTGGTGCGCAATCTAACGCCTGCGGAAATTGTTGGTCAAATTCTGGTTGCCCGCGACGATCTGGGCGAATGGGGTAAAGCGCCCGGTGACAAACGCCTTTTGTCTAACATTGTGCTGATGGGCATGGGCGAGCCTTTGTATAATTTTGAAAATGTGCGTGACGCGATGCTGATCGCAATGGATAACGAAGGCATCTCGCTTTCACGCCGCCGTATCACGTTGTCGACGTCTGGTGTTGTGCCAGGTATTCAACGAGCAGGTGAAGAAATCGGCTGCATGATCGCGATTTCGTTTCATGCCACAAACGATGCATTGCGTGACGATCTGGTACCGATCAACAAGAAATGGAATATCGAAGCATTGCTGCAAGCCCTGCGCGATTACCCGCGCTTGTCCAATTCCGAACGAATAACTTTTGAATATGTGATGCTGAAAGGCGTAAACGACAGCGACGAAGATGCGCATCGCTTGGTCGAACTAATCAAAGGTATCCCTGCCAAGATCAACCTGATCCCGTTCAACGAATGGCCCGGTTCGGCCTACCAACGCTCATCCGGCAACCGCATCCACGCATTTGGCGATATCGTTAATGCGGCAGGCTACGCCTCACCCATACGCCGACCAAGAGGCGAAGATATCATGGCCGCCTGTGGTCAGCTAAAAAGTGAAACCGAACGCGGGCGGCGGGAAAAAGTTACATAATCACTTAAACCTAGGCTATGAAATTTTGTGACTAGGCAACACCGCGCTCAATTTTTCGCGATCCCCTATCGCCAAGCCGTGCAAGCCACTATTATGACGCCAAAAGTTAGACCCAGCAGGTTCCAATGCCAAAACTTATAAAACTCGTTCTCGTCCTAGCAGTCACGTTTTCGCTGAATGCTTGCTCAAAGTTCAAGCATTACAACGGCCCCGAAGTTACGCGCGTTGTCGTGATGAAAACCGACCGAAAGATGTATTTGCTGCATGGCAAGGAAATCCTAAAATCTTATGACGTCGATCTTGGGTTTGATCCTTTGGGTCACAAATCAACCAGGGGCGATGGACGCACGCCTGAAGGCAGCTATTTCATCGATCGACGCAACCCAAATTCACTTTACCATCTTAGCATTGGTATTTCTTATCCAAATGCCGCCGACATTGCGCATGCTAAAAGTTTAGGTGAAAGCCCAGGTGGGGACATCTTTATTCATGGCGGCCCAACATTGATCGCAGATAAACGCAAGGCGGATTGGACTGCCGGCTGCATTTCCGTCACCAATAAAGAGATGCGGCAAATTTATGCGATGGTGCAGGATGGTACACAGATCGACATATTGCCTTAGGCGTTAGCCGCCAAAAACTTGCGTCCACCAGATCTTGCCATTGCTTTCCTGAAACCAGCTTAGCCCCATGTGCCGCGCATCTGGGTGAAGAATG
>JBLHMX010000211.1:0-4470 GCA_047622625.1 Paracoccaceae bacterium
CTTTTTTAGGCGAATGAACCGTGGCACTGCGCGCCAATAATTCGATTAAGGCGGATCATAAGAAGGAATGCAGGCCAAGTGCAATTGCTAAATATACAGCCATATCGACTTAGGAAATCAGAGACGGCATACTTGGAATAACGGGGGTTGATAGGTTCCTACAAAGCTGGATTTCACAAGATGTTTCCAAGCCGAAATAATCGTTGCGCCGCAAAAAACTTCCTGTAAACAGTCGCGCAAGCTTGGCGCGTTATGCGTTCATGAAAACTTGTTTGATCATTTGTTAAGTTGGGACAGTGAATGGCGCAGCATAACAAGAAAATCCTGTTTATTGTCATCGATCAATTGCGGGCCGATTGCCTGAACGGCGCTTTGGCGGCGCATGTTAACCTGCCAAACTTGCAGGCTTTGCAGGGTGATGCGGTATCTTTTTCAAACCATTTCACCGTGACAAACCCTTGCGGTCCAGCACGCGTCAGCCTTTTGACGGGCCAATATGCTATGAACCACCGAGCCGTGTTCAACGGCGCGCCCTTGGCAAAAGGCACGCCCAATTTGGCGACCGAAGTTCGCAAAGCTGGGTATGAACCTTTGTTGTTCGGCTATACTGACACCGCTGGCGACCCGCGGTTTCACCACCCAAATGACCCGGCTACTGGCGACGACGAAGCGTTAATGGAAGGCTTTAACGAGCGCGTGGAGATGCGGTACAAAAAAAGCATCCCGTGGCGCGCCTACCTAAAAGCCAAGGGTTACGACATTCCGGCCTATGAAGATTTCTATAATCCGGTTCCCGAAAATCCCGGCCAACCCGCCCAGCCCCAAGATCCGGCGTTTTATACCGCCGAAGATAGCGACACAGCCTTTTTGACCAACAGTTTGCTGCAAGAATTGGCCGTGCGTACCGATGAAAGCTGGTTTGCACATCTTACATATATCCGGCCTCATCCGCCATTAGTTGCCCCCGTGCCTTACAACCGGATGTACGACCCAAATAAATTGCCCGAACCTGTCAAAGCTGGACGCCAACACCCCTTCACAATGAGTGCGGGCCAGATGCAGCCAATAGCCAACCTTGTGCGCGGCTGTGACGGCATTGACGAAAGTCACACACAGACCATGCGGGCACTTTATTTCGGGCTTGCCACCGAGGTCGACCACCATATAGGTCGCATCATTTATTTTCTGAAGACATCGGGACAGTACGACGACACTTTAATCATCGTTACTGCCGATCACGGTGAAATGCTGGGCGATCATGGTCTATGGGCCAAGCAGCATATATTTGATCCGGCCTATCATGTTTCGTTAATCATCCGCGATCCGGCGCACCCTGAACAGCACGGCACAAAAATCACAGAATTAACCGAGTCCATTGACGTGACCCCTACCCTGTTGGATTTGGTCGGCCTGGCCAAACCAAAGGTCATGAACGGCCATTCTTTGCGGCCATTCCTGGCTGGTGAAACGCCATCAAACTGGCGGGAATATGTGCATCTTGAACTTGATTTCACCGAAGCCGGGCTGGACATGCTTAAACTTGCGGGCTTGCGTCCGGATCAAGCAAACCTTGCGATTTTGCGTGGTAAGTCCATGAAACTTGTGCATTTTGCCAGCGGGTTCACGCCGTTGCTGTTTGATCTTGAAAACGATCCAAACGAACAAAGCAATCTTGCCGATGACCCTAAGTATGCCCAAGCCATGCTGGACATGACCCGCGCATTGTTAAGCCACAGAATGCAGAACCTTGACCGATCGCTAATCGATCTCGCCTAAACTTCCAGCAATTCTTTCCAACGATGGCAGGCCACTTCGTGTTGTCCGCCCGCGTTTTCCAGCTTTGGTTCTTCTACGCGGCACCGATCCTGTGCCATAGGGCACCGGGTTTGAAACTTACAGCCAGGCGGCGGGTTGGTTGGCGACGGAATTTCACCCTCAAGCTTTTGCGCCTTACCACGATCATCCGGATCAAGCGACGGGATCGCAGACAAAAGCGCTTTGGTATAGGGGTGTTTGGGCGAATTAAACAATTCGCGCGTTGGTGCAGTTTCCACCAAACGGCCCAAATACATCACCGCCACATGGTCACAAATATGAGCCACCACTGACAGATCATGGCTGATGAACAGAAACGTCTGACCCATTTCTTGCTGGATTTCTTTCAGCAAGTTCAAAACATCGGCCTGAATAGATACATCAAGCGCGGCCACGCTTTCGTCAGCCACAACAAATTTCGGTCGCGAAACCAGTGCGCGGGCAATTGAAATTCGCTGGCGCTGACCGCCAGAAAAGGCATGTGGGAAACGGCGTAAGTGTTCCAAATTAAGCCGGCACTTGGCGGCGATTTCACGCACACGCTCGTCGGTTTCTTCGCGGCTTTTGGTCAGGCCCATTACTTGCAAAGGTTCAGCAATAATGTCTCGTACCGTCATACGGGGGCTGAGCGCAGCATAGGGATCCTGAAAGATCAGCTGAGCCCGCGTGCGGTAATCCTTAAGTTCTTTCTTGTCGATGCTGGCAAGATCATAGGTCACCGCATCATCAGAATATTCAACACTACCATTGGATATTGGCGCGGCCCGCAACAAGGCGCGACCGAACGTCGTTTTCCCCGAGCCGCTTTCACCAACAAGGCCAAAAAAGCTTCCTGCGGCGATCTCAACGTTGATCTTTTCGACAGCGCGCACAAATGGTTTTGGCCCAAATATTGGACCGCCCCGCAGCGGATAGTGAACCGACAAATCTTTGGCGGTAATCAAGGGTTTAATGCTCATTTCATGCCCTCCGAAACCGCATGGCAGGCCACCATATGACCCGGCTCAATTTCAACAAACTGCGGCACTTCACTGGTGCAACGCCCCGCAATCGCAACGGAACAACGGTTGTTGAACACACAACCAGCAGGGCGTTCCAACGGAGACGGAATATCACCCGGTACAGGCAGCAAAGGCGCATCCAGATCGTCAAGACGCGGCAGCGCATCCAACAAACCCTTTGTATAGGGGTGTTGTGGATTTCGGATCACATCACGTACCGGCCCCTGTTCAATCAGACGCCCCAGGTACATCACTGCAACCTTGTCACAGGTCTGTGCAACCACGCCCAAGTCATGGGTAATAAATATGATGCCCATGCCAAATTCGCTGACCAGATCTTTCATCAAATCGATCACCTGCGCCTGAATGGTCACATCAAGTGCGGTCGTTGGTTCGTCGGCGATCAAAAGCTTAGGCTTGGTTGACAGCGCCATTGCGATCATCGCCCGTTGGCGCATACCGCCAGACAATTCGAAAGCGAATTGCTTAAACCGTGTGGCTGCATCAGAAATACCGACCCGGGTCAGCATTTCGATCGACAAATCGACGCATTGTTTTTTGCTTAAGTCAGTGTGGATCAACAACTGTTCAACCATCTGATCGCCAATGGAAATCGCTGGCGCAAAAGACGCCATTGGTTCCTGAAAAATCATCGAAATGGCACCACCACGCACAACTTGCATTTCTTTCGAGGTGACAAGCGGCATGATATCAACCGTGCCGCTTTCCAGATGCAATTTTATATCAGTGCTCTCACTGTAAATCGCATTGCCCGGATTAAGCTTCATCAACGCTTTGGCAGTCACGGACTTTCCCGAACCACTTTCGCCCACCAACCCCATAACCTCGCCTGCTTCAAGCATGAAGGATACATCGTCAACGGCGGTGATCCGGCCCTCGTCAGTGTCAAATTGCAAAGTCATGTTTTCAACGTCTAACAGGCGCGTCATTTCTTGGTATCTCCGTAAGGGTCGGCTGCATCTCGCAACCCGTCACCGACAAACACAAAGGCAAGTACCAACGTCACGAAGAAGATTACCGGGATAAAATACCACTGATAGTTCAGCAAAACATCTGCCGAGGTCACGTTTTGAAGCATCACCCCAAGCGAGTTTACAGGATCTTTCAACCCCAGCCCAATGAAGCTAAGCGCCGTTTCGCTAAGCACCATGTAAGGGAATGAAATCACCAAATCCACGATGATATAGCTGGTGAAACTTGGCAACAAATGCTTGCGGATAACATGACCCGCAGAAGCACCGCACAATTGCGCGGCAAGCACGTATTCTTGGTTTCGTTCGGTCAACAAGTGAGTACGCACACGTCTGGCCAGGGTTGGCCAGCCAATGAACCCCAGAATGACCGAGATAAAGAAAAACCTCTCCTCTGCACTCCAAGTGTCGGGTACGAATGCCGCCAAGGCCATAAACAGCGGGATGGCCGGCACCGTTCGAACCGTGTCAGTCATCATCTGTAGAACAGAGTCTATCCAGCCGCCAAAATAGCCCGATATACCCCCGATCATCAGTGCCAGCACAAAGGCAATGAACACGCCAATGGTCCCCACTGCCATAGAGGTGTTGATGGCGTGAAATGTGCGCGAAAAGATGTCTTTGCCAGTGCTGTCCGTGCCGAACAAATGAACATATCCAGT
>JBLHMX010000212.1:0-4457 GCA_047622625.1 Paracoccaceae bacterium
GGCGCGAACCGATCATTCAACAACCCTTCGCCTGTTGCCAGTTGATAAAGCGTGTGCAACGGATTGGTGTTGCATTCGACAATCACCGGTCCGTTTTTTGATAAACCAATATCCCAGCCAAGTAATCCGTTGCCCGGCGATATGCGATGCGCCTCAAGCGTCAGGTCTAGAACTTTTTGCCAATCAGGAATTTGAAAGCCAGCAAACCCAAGCCCACTAACCGGGTGCGTTTCAAGAATTTCGGTATCGATGCCCTGCCCTCGACGCACGCGTCGGACTTGGCCGGTTTTGTCGTCAATATCGGCGAGCATACTGCCGGATTGCCAAAAATTATCAGACATCGCTTCGGGCGACGGGATTTTCCAGCTCGCGTATAAAACCTGGGGTCCATCGCTGCGGTAAACGGTCACGACCCTTACCGTGCCAAGCGCTGGTCCAGCCAGTTTACTAAGCGATGCGTGTTGGGCAACTGCGTCTTGAAAAACATAACCACGCGGGTAATCAACTAAAATTTCGGCCGCAACTGCAGAAATATCGACCGTGTCGCCATTGCCAAACGTAATCGTTTTACTGGATTTATCCGAAGCCTTGAACAACGCGGAACCCACACTTTTCGAGCCTTCAACCGGCTTGCCAAACAACGGATAAATCGCGTGATCAAGCAAAAATCCCTCGATATCCGCTTGCGTGCGTAATGTTCGCAAACTGCCAAACCCACGGTTAACGGAAACAACAGCCTGTGTTTTGGTTGACGCAACACCAAGCTGATTCAAAAGCGAAATATACAGTACTTTGTCTTGCAGAAAGTCGCTGATACGAGCGACGTCTCGCGGTGACATGCTTTGGTTGAGCGTTTTATTACGCCTCTCACCAATAAATTGTTTCTTTTCCGCCCGACTTAATTCAGGTCGATAAACTTGCGCTGCATAATACTCGTTTGATGCCAGTTTATTCGCCCCAAACCGCAGTGCCATGCTTTCGCGTAACTGTTTGATCGGGCTGACTTTATGTAGCTTTGCAACTTGTACAATCTGTGCGGATACGGGTGCGGTTGTTTTGGATGGTGAAACCACAAGGGTCTTGCTGGCGGAACTGCCTGACATTTCGGTACCTCGGTCGTTTTTTGTTCTTATTACGCCGACTTAACCACGGATAATGCTGCTCCGCCACCCTGCCATTTTCGCAAGGCTGCGCCAAATGCTTCGAACAGTGAACGCGAAACAGGATCATTCGCCGCATTCCATTCCGGATGCCATTGAACGGCTAGCGAAAAACCAACGCTGTCACCGACATAAATTGCTTCTGGCGTGCCATCGGGGGCATAACCTTCAATGACTATGTTTTCGCCTTTTTCTTTGATGCCCTGGCCGTGCAACGAGTTGACCATAACCTTGTCACTGCCAAACACATTGGCAAAAACCCCGCCGGCCGGCATGGTTATTTCGTGACGCAAAGCGAACTTTTCTTCGATTGTGCCTTCGGGCGGCATTCGATGGTTCATGCGCCCGGGCAAATCGCGAATTTCGGGGTAAAGCGTGCCGCCGAAGGCCACATTAAATTCCTGAAAGCCGCGGCAGATACCCAAAATCGGTTGGCCGCGCTGCACACATTTCTGAATAAGATCCAGCACCAATTGATCACGACTATGGTCAAAAGTTCCGTGGGCTTCAGTTTCTTCTTCACCGTAGTTGCTGGGATGTACGTTGGGTCGCCCACCTGTAAAAACAAAACCGTCGCAGGCATCGACCAATGTATCCATATCGATCACACTTGGATCAGCAGGCACCATCAAGGGAAGGGCTTTGGTCACATGCGCAATCGCTTCAAGGTTAATCACGCCAATACCCTGGACCTCGTAGTCGTCACCGATGGTGTGTAGGTTTCCGATAATACCGACGACTGGGCGCTTCATTGGGATTTCCTAAACTATTTGTTGATTGTTAACGCAAGATAACAAACCGGTGCACATCGGTCCACCCCTATTCCGACTATTTTAATCAACTATTAAATTTCACACTTGCCCCTGCCCGGCACTTGGCTAATCTGGCGTGAAATTTGCCGGAGAGCCTAATGACAACCGCCCCTACAATTCACCTTGCTGATTACACGCTACCTGCGTTCCTGATAGACGATGTTCACCTGACTTTTCAACTTGACGACACCGCTACACGGGTGGTTTCGCGCATCTCGTTTCGACGTAATTCCGAAGCCGTTGGTGATCTGGTGCTAAACGGTGAAGACCTAACGCTAATCGCGGCCAGCATCGACGGCAAAGATTTAACCACGTCTGATTATACCCTTAAAAATCATTTACTTACTGTCAGCGGCGCAGATCTACCTGACCAGTTTATTTGGTCTGCTGAGGTTGAAATTAGTCCAGCGGCCAATACCTCGCTAAGCGGGTTATATATGTCAAAAGGCATGTATTGTACCCAATGTGAAGCTGAAGGGTTTCGCCGCATAACATTCTATCCGGATCGCCCTGATGTGATGGCGGTGTTCACCGTGCGGATTGAAGGAAATCCACCGATCCAGCTGTCAAATGGCAATCCCACATCCCAGGGTGACCGATGGGCCGAATGGCATGACCCTTGGCCAAAACCTGCCTACTTGTTTGCACTGGTTGCGGGTGATCTAGTTAGTTTTGATGATGACTTCACCACAATGTCCGGTCGCAAGGTTGATCTTAAAATTTGGGTCCGCGACGGGGATCAAGACAAATGCGCCTATGCAATGGACAGTCTGAAACGATCAATGACCTGGGATGAAGAAAAATATGGCCGCGAATATGATCTGGATTTGTTTCAAATTGTGGCTGTTGACGATTTCAACATGGGCGCAATGGAAAACAAAGGCCTGAATATTTTTAACTCGAAATACATTCTGGCCAGCCCTGAATCCGCGACCGATCGTGATTTCGAATTGATCGAAGGCATCATTGCGCATGAATATTTCCACAACTGGACCGGTAATCGCATCACGTGTCGCGACTGGTTTCAATTATCGCTGAAAGAAGGTCTGACCGTCTACCGCGACCAGATTTTTTCTGGCGATCAACGCAGTCACGCAGTCAAGCGGATCGCCGAAGTTCAACAACTGCGCGCGCGACAGTTTCGCGAAGATGCAGGACCGCTGTCCCATCCGGTTCAACCCGCAGAATATAAGGAAATCAATAACTTCTATACGGCGACGATCTATGAAAAAGGCGCCGAAATTATTTCTATGCTGCACAATCTGGTTGGGGCGGACACTTATCGCGCCGCCCTTGATTTATATTTTGACCGCCATGACGGGCAAGCGTGCACAATCGACAATTGGCTTAGGGTTTTCAGTGATACAACTGGACGGGACTTAACACAGTTCCGCCTGTGGTACAGTCAGGCAGGCACGCCGCATCTATCGGTTTCCGAAACATGGGCTGATGGCACGTATACACTAACATTCACACAAACCATTCCAGACACGCCGGGCCAAAGCGACAAAAAACCAATGGTAATCCCGATCGCCCTCGGCCTGCTAAACACAAATGGCGACGAGGTTTTGGCGACCCAAACTCTGGAAATGACCGAAAGCCAACAAAGTTTCAGCTTTGCTGATTTGGCCAGCCGCCCGATTCCATCGATCTTGCGCGGTTTTTCCGCACCCGTGATTTTGGAACGTGATCAAAGCCCCGGCGAATTGGCCCTCTTGTTGGCCCATGACACCGACCCTTTCAATAAATGGGAGGCCGGCAACAAGCTGGCCACGAATGTTCTCCTGGGCATGGTTAACAGTGGCGCCATGGGATCTTTGTTGCCGCAATCGTTAAAAGCTGTCGCGCTGGACGCGTCCCTAGATCCAGCATTTCGCGCACTTGCATTATCATTGCCATCGGAAGACGCCATCGCCAAGGCGATGTTTGAAGCTGGTTTTGCGGTTGACCCGCTTGCAATTCACAAAGCCCGCAGCGATCTTGGTCTTGAAATAGCGACAACCTTAGGCGATGATTTACCTAAACTTTACAGTGGCATGGCCGTTATTGGGGTGTACAGTCCTGACGCGAAAGATGCGGGAAAACGGGCGCTGCGTGGGGCCGCGCTTGCCTATTTAACCAAGCTTGATGAAGGCGTTGCCGCCAGGGCACAATATCAATCGGCTGATAATATGACCGAACAGCTTGCCGCCCTGAATTGCCTGTTGGCCAATGATCTGGAAGCTTCGGAAAGTAACCAATTTTACACACAATGGCAGTCAGACCCGCTGGTCATTGATAAATGGTTCATGTTGGTAGCAAGCCACGCTGCCCCTGAAAACGCTGTTGAAACGGCCAAATGGCTAGCGGCACATCAAGACTTCGACTGGAAGAACCCTAATCGCTATCGGTCTTTGATCGCTGGATTTGCATCGATGAACCCAGCAGGTTTTCATGACCCGACTGGGGATGGCTATCGGTTCTTGGCAGACTGGTTAATCCAGCT
>JBLHMX010000213.1:0-4414 GCA_047622625.1 Paracoccaceae bacterium
TCCCGGGGCTTTTCTGCCGCAATTATTGATTGGCGCGCCCTACGTAGGTGCCAACCTTTGTTTGGCTAGTGGGATCGTGTTTTTGCGGCAGTCAGGAAAGTCGACCGAAGGGCTGTTGCTGATATTTTTTGCCCCGGCATTTATTTATGTAACGTATCAAAATTGGGGAAATGATCCAAAATGGTTGATTTTGCTAGCGGTTCTGCTGTTTTCCTTGCGACCAGACCGGCACGTTAACAACGCATTCGGCTGGGATGTGGGCCGCTGTATGGCGATCGTAAGTTTGGTGTCGGCCGTGTTGTATTTGCCCAGCCTCTATGCGCTTTCCACAGCCAATATTCGCCACGCCGGAATGGATAGTGAGGGGTATGTTCAAGTGTTTCCCGACCACAAGAAACAAGACGTTGGTATGAGGCTTGATCGCATGTATGCCACCACTAAGCGCGCGCCGTTTACTTTAAGTGATCCTATGATCCGGGCTCGGGCGGCGTCAGCATTTGATTTACCTGCTGATGACCTGTTTGGCCAGCCACTTGCGTTGTGTAAATTGCACATGGGTTTGGTTGGAATGTTGCACCAGATGGCGGCTGATGTTGAGAAGTTGGATGGGATCAGCGGCAAGTCAATTTTTGTGGCCGACACGTTTTCGAACCTTTGGTTGTTTGGATCAACCGTCGCAGTTCCGGGTGCATCCCCTTGGTATTACGGCATTAACCCGGGGTACTTGAAGGCCGATTATTTGCTAGTTCCGCTATGCCCGGTGACACCAGCCGCCCGTTCGCAGGTCTTGGCTGAGTTGCCAGATTCAGGTTTGAATTTTGACGAAGTTGCGCGCACGGACCTATTTATTCTGCTTCGAATTTTGCCGGATTAACTAAATAGCGGGATCGCCAAATAGGCAAGAAAAGTGCCAGATAAGGCAAGACCCATCGGGAACTTATTGCCCGAAGTCCAAGATGCCCAATCAGCGGTCAAACGGCGAACGGGGCCGATTTTTGAAAACATTCGATGCGTCACATAAGTTGCCACAAGCATTGCCGCGAATATAAGCAATATGATCTTGGCGTCCTGAAAGGCCACGAAAAGCGCGATAGCTGCGGCGTATTTCGCGTCACCACCGCCAATCAGACGCAAGGCGTTGGCAACAAATCCAATTGCCAAAACAACAACCATCTGCGCCAAGCGCCAAAGAAAAGTTTCGAAAGGCAGTGCAATTAAACCGGTAATCACGAACACAGCAAGAAGGACATAAAGCGATTTATTCGTTATCTTCATGAATTTAAGATCGCTGTAAGCAATCCACAACGCAATGGGCAGCACAGGTGGCAAAAACCACATAGCTTGAGAGGCGGTTATTTCCATCATTCAATTCTTTTAAGGGACTTTGGTTGCAAGTGCAGCAAGTGTGCGCACAGCGATATCGAAATGTTGTGGATGCGTGTCAATCGCTTCTTCCAGCAACCCGCGCGCAACATCGACATCGCCCTGTTTTATGGCAGAAATCGCGATAGTGTGCAGCAACTCTGCCTTTTCGATCTGCGACATTCGAATGATCGGCAGCGAATACTTCCGTTGGGCAGCCCGTGCCAGAACAAGGTTGTTTTTCGCAGTAAACATGTCTTTGTTATATGTGATGGCCTGCAAAAACAGGGCTTCTGCCGCTTGATATTCCCCGCGGGTCAGTTTGGAGTAACCCCAATTGTTGAAAACGCCCGCAGGTTTTGTGGTCAGTTCGGCCGCCGTTTCATAATAACTGTCGGCCTTATTCCATTCCTTATTACTGTCCGCGACCATCGCTGCCAGGCGGTATCTTTTATAGGTTTCTACGGTCGGGGGCACTTGGTTAAGTTGCTTTTCCGCCATTTCCCATTCGTTGGTACGGATTAGGGCATCGGCGTAATCAATACGGTCGATGTGAGTTGCATCCTTGGTTTTTACAATTTCAGAATAGACGAGCGCAGCCTCGGAGGCGCGTTTGGCCCGGACCAGAGATTTTGCCAACCCGCGTCTAAACTCGATCCTGCCAGGTTCGGTTCCGCCAGCGTTCGAACAAGTCCTTTAGATTCAAGGGCTTCCAACAATAGCGACATTTGAATGCCGCCTGCGCTAAAGCCAATACCATAGGCGCCAGATGCAGCTGAAGCAGAGCCCGAAGTGGTCAAATCACCATCAGTAAATGCGGAGGCGTTGACGCCGTTGACAAGAACGCCATTGCCGCCTTCGCCGGTGATTGAACCACCAGTTGCACTTAGACCAAGCGAGCTGGACAGGCTTTTGGTGACGCTGCGCTGCATTTCTGCAAACCGTACTTTCAACATAACTTGCTGCGTGCCGCCAACCGACATCAAATTGGTTACACGGCCAGGCGCGTAGCGTTCGCCAAGCTCAACGGCAAGCGCCAGTTTGCGTTTGCCCGAAACACGACCGCTTAAAACGATACCGTCATTTGCTGTGCGCACTTCGATTTGTTCATTCGGCAGGATTTCCTGCAAGCGTTCTTTGAATTCGGCAATGTCCGGGGAAACCTGCACATCTACATTTGTAATCAAGCGACCATCGGCACCCAACAAGGTCAATGTGGTGCGGCCCGGTGATTTACCCAGCACATATATTGTACGGTCTGAAAGGGTTGCAATATCTGCGATTGCGGGGTTTGCGACCGACAGTTCTGCAAAAGGTGTATCGCTTTCCATGACCACAGCGCGGTTCATCGAAACACGGATGCTACTGGACGTGGTGCCACGCATAACCCGCAGCACGTCTTGGCCAAAAGTTGGTTGCGCGTATGGTACAGTGACAGCCAGCCCTACAAGGCCAGCTTTGATAAAGCTGCTCGTTCTCATGTGATCTGCCTCTCTGATCACTTATTGTCGGGTCTTTACTGCCCGTTCCCATCAGTGTGGGGTAAAATGACTTTATTTGCAAGAATCAATTGCTTGAGGGCTGGCTGGCCTGTGGATAAGTGGCAACACAAATGCGTGTTGCCAGCGCCGCAATGGCCGTCGTTTTCAGCCGAAGTTGCCCGAAAATTAGTCAGTCGGGCAGGGGATCGCGATTTCCACAACATCTGCCCCTTTACGGGTTTTGATCGTGCAGACCTTTTCACGTTCGGTTCTGACGACCGCTTCGGTCTGAATTCCCAGCAATTGTTGCTGATCAACTTCGATCTGGCCCAATAGCGAGTCATCTTCGGCGCCGCGCAACGACAATAACAACCGACCCGTTGACTGGGCTTGCGCCAATGCCGCCACGACCTTTGGTGAAACTTCGGCCGTAACTGTGCGCGCAACAATTGGGTTGCTGCTGTCGCCGTCGGCAATTTGGTCAATCGCAATCAATTTCAGGTTTTCAAGGATAAGTCGCGTGACATCGCGTTCGCCAATTTTACCGATCCAATAGACATCTACGTTATCGCCGGGGCGTAGAAATCCGGATACGCCCGAAGCCACGTCAACCCGAATAGTAAAGGCACGCATCCCCGCGGTTAACCGTGATGCGACGCCGGCATCTTCGCCAAGTTCGGTCACTTTTACTAGCATGATCGCTTCGTCTTTTTCCATTGCCCGCAAGACGGTTCGTAAAACCGCTTCGTCTTCGTGGAATAATACTTTTGGATCTGTAAAAGCGCCTTCGGGAATGGCGTCTTCTGGCCAAGCGACGATGCGGACATCTTCTTTGGTTAGCTTTTGTCCATATCTAAGGGGTTTGGTGCTGACAAAGACCCGCACAAGCGGCACGTTCTTTTTCAAAGCCAGCTTCTGGCTGTCCAGTACCGACTGATATTCATTAAACCGCCCCTGTGCCAAATAGACAGCAAACCCAGCCAGTCCCATTCCAACAATCAGAATTAGCGCGAATCCAATACGCATTTTATTTTGCCCTCAACAACTGCTTACTGACTTTTGTCAGCTTGTTTTTTCTGGCAATCTACACGAAGCACGGGAAAACCCAATTCAAAAATTCGTTGAAAGTGAAACTGGGTCAACTATTTCCGTGCCACGCGTTTCAAAACCAGGCGAAATCGCGGTAAATAGCGAAAGTGTAAGCGCGATTACGAAGCCTGTGACGACTATCCAGTCAACAGTCACTGCACCATCGTCATCTTTGACGTATTGTTGAACCCTGTCACGCATACACATTACCTATAAACACAGGTTGGACCAGGATCGGGTCCAACGGTTGCATCAGATAGAACCAAGATTGCGGCAAAATGATGGACAGAGTGTTAAGAGGTGTTCGATTTTCAGAAAGTTTTTCGCGGGTGTTGCAAACAATTTTTCAAAAATGGACCCCAAACGTAAAAGAGCCGCGCAAAAGTGCGGCTCCCTTAAATGCTAAGACGTAAATCTTAGAAAGAAGTCGAGATAGCTTGACCGGACATCTGTGTGTCGATGTCGCTGGAAAGGTTCTCAAC
>JBLHMX010000214.1:0-4374 GCA_047622625.1 Paracoccaceae bacterium
TGACGATCTCGTCGCCTGACTGAACCAATTGCATGAAGGCCAGATAATTTGCCTCGGCAGCTCCGGCTGTGATCAGCACGTCGTCCGCGGAACAATTCCCGTCTAAATCAGCCTGATCGATCACCCGTTGACGTAAAGACGGCAGACCACGAAAAGATTTTTGGTTCCAGTCAAGCGACATGTTCGGATCAAGGTCATCAAGAAAATCACCCAACTTAGGGGACTCCGCTAACGAGAAACCAACAAACGCTTCGGGGTCTGAAGCGGTGGTGTCCAGCAGGTATTGGAACAAGGTGTGAATCTTGACTTTCATCAGTGTCTCGCGTTTCTTGGTGCAGAATTTAGGAGTATAGTATGCAAGCCAAGGGCTTTTTGAAAGGCCGACCCATTTCGTTGCACGTTCTGGATTATGGGCTGTTTAAGGTGCATGCGAACGGCCGGATAATCGGTATTTGCGGGTACCTTATTCAGACCGATCTGGCCGAAAAGATTTTGGTCGACACCGGGTTTCCTCAAAAATATGCGGAAGATAAAGTCGCGGCAAGCAATGAAGATAGGCTGTACGAGTTTGGCACGGTTCTGGTCTGTGAAATGGCGAATATGCCTGCGCACCAGCTTGGATTGGCGGGCATCAAAGCTGATCAGATTGACCTGCATATACTGACACATACGCATATCGATCACGTGGGCGGGCTTGCTGATTTCCCCCAAACGCCGATTTTAGTTTCCGGTGATGAACGTCGTTTGCCCAAACCGCTTTACTGGGGCAAAATACAGCCGCTTGAATGGCCGGATCAGGACTATCTTATCATAGAAAACGATGTTGAAATTGGTCCCGGGTTCCGGGTTCTGACCACTCCGGGGCATGCGCCGGGACAGTTGGCTATGTTGTTGGATTTGCCCGAAACGGGGCCGGTTTTGCTTACCAGTGACGCGATCTCACGCGCAGAGGAAATCGATGAGAAATTTGCTGGTTCCTGGGATGAGGCAAAAGCCATTGCAAGTGGTGCGCGGCTTATGGACTTGGCCGAAAAAACTGGTGCGTTTGTTATCTATGGCCACTCGCCCACGCAGTGGCCAACGCTTAAGAAATCGCCAGAGGCGTATCGCTAACGCACATCGCGTCCTTGATTGAGAATGATGATATTGCCGCTGGAAACGTCGCCCGCGGGCGATATCAGAAAGGCAACCCAATTTGCAATTTCCGACGGATCCATCGCGCGGTTGTGGGGCATTGCCGAAATCGCTTGTTGTAATACGTCTTCGGTTAGAACATCGAATAGCGGCGTCGTTGTCATTGCTGGCGCAATCGAATTCACCGCGATTTTGTCTGTTGCATATCGGCGGGCTAAGTCTTTGGTCAACGTGTCCATCGCGGCCTTGCTGGCCCGGTAATGAGGTGGGTCGAAAGCGTCAAAATTATACGCCCCGTTTGACGAGATATTTACGATTTTACGCACGCCGGGGCGACCCATCATCATAGGAACCGCCTGCTGGCAGCAATGAAACATAGAACTGAAATTGATCGCCATTTGATCGTTCAACTCTTGCGCTGGAATATTGGGAAAATCTGACATCAGACATGTGCCAGCGTTGTTAACCAACGCATCCAGCCCGCCGTGCTGTACCTTGATCGTGGTGAACGCATCGCTAACAGCTTGGGGGTCTGTCAAATCGACGGTCAAACTGCTGAAGTCGCTGCCAACAACAGCAGCTGTTTCGTTAAGCCTTTCGGCGGACATGTCTAACCCGACAACGGTCAAACCATCTTGCACCAGCTTAAGACTGATTGCGCGGCCCATGCCGCCGCCCGCGCCGGTTACAACTGCGATTTGACTTGGCATGATACCGACCGATCCAGAAAATTTCTCACGTTGATTTCAACTTGAAGCTAGTCATCTAAAGGCCAGGTGTACAGTCGCCAAAATGCTGGGCCGCGTCGCCTCGTGGCATCAAGTTTGTTACTTTTCCGCATTCACTTAAATTGATCTAGCTTTTTGCGCGGCCGCCAAAAGCCCATCGCTAATCGCTTTGGATAACGGCGAGGCCTTCATCGCGCTAAGCCCAGCAGCAGTTGTGCCAGCGTAATCTAACATCGCATTGACGTTCTCAGCTGGTGTGGCTTTGCCGGTGGCCAGCATGGTGCCACTTGCAAGGAAAAGCTGCCGGACGGCCCGATCAGCCACCGCAGGCGCGATGCCCTGACTTGTAGCGTGATCTACCATGCACTTGGCAAAATAGGCGACAAATCCGGGCACCGGGCCTGTCATAGCCGTGAAATGATCCAACTGTTGTTCGTCAAAAATCTCGTCTGTTAACCCACATGATCCGAAAAGGGTGTTAACTACATTTCGGTCCTGCTGTGTGACTTCAAGGCTGGCAACCCAAGGCGAATAAGCCAAGGTCAGTGATGCGGCTGGGCTGCTCATAGCGCGTATAACGCGCGTTGCTTGGGTTTTGGTTTTCAGTTGTTTCATGGTTGCGCCCGCCATGACTGAAATGACCAATCTGTCAGGCGCATATAAGTCTATTTCAGCAAAAAGTGCGGGCGGTACACATAAAATTACAACCTCGCAGGCATCCACCAATTCCTGATTGTTCGCCGTGACATGAATACCAGAATCTCGTGCAAATTCGGGGGCCACGCCGCTTCTGTTTGAAATCCAGAAATTCGCGGGTTGGCATACCTGGCTGGCCAAAATGGCACTGGAAATTGCCGAGCCCAGCATTCCTGAACCGCCAATGATACCGATAGAGCCGCTTGTCATTGCCATGAAAACCATCCAGTTAATCCATTATCAGATGTTCGAACTTTAACTTGATGAATGTCAACCGCACGCAGGTTTATCCTGGTGGCATTAAGCGGCATGATCGATGAGAATTAGACCTGGCGGGCCGAAACAATCTAATTCATTATTTACTTGGCTTAGACAGGAGAGTGACGTGGCAAGTACATCAGCCGAAGAATCCCAAAAAGACGCCATCGCGCGCCGCGCTAAGGGCGAGTTTGTGCGGGGTGTCAGCGGTTTTCGGTCTGTTTTGGGTGAGGCTGCAGAGTTTCCATCTGAACCCAATCGATACCATCTATTTGTGGCTTTCAATTGCCCGTGGTGTCACCGTGTGACGCTGGCGCGGAATGTTTTGGGGTTACAGAACAGCATTACGTTGGACGTGGCATTTCCAAGCCGTACAACAATTGATGACCCGATTGAGGCTAACCGTTGGGAGTTCAACCCAGCCCGCACAGCATCACTAACCGGCAAAACGCTGCCTGAATGCACGCCCGAAACGGCAACCGGGCAGAACTTTCGCCTCGCCAAACAGATTTATGAGGCCGAGGGGTCAACCGAGGCTTCCGTGCCGGTCCTTTATGACAAGAAAACAAAGCGGATCGTTGCCAATGAAAGTGCCGAAATTATCCGGATGCTAAACACGCAAGCAGGCGCCCTTGGCAGTACTTTGCCTGATGATGTCCGGCCAAACCTATATCCAACAGGCGATGACTATGTCGCGTTGCGTCAAGATATCGATGCGCTGAACGAAGACATTTATGTGGGTATAAACAACGGTGCCTATAAAGCTGGTTTTTCGTCGGATCAGGCGGTCTATGCTGCCGCTTTCGCGAATTACTTTGATACGCTTGCGGCGTTGGAACACCACCTTGCCAGCGATGGTCGCCCCTTTTTAACGGGCGATAGTTTCACCGAGGCCGACCTTCGGCTGTTCCCAACGCTGTATCGCCATGACCCGGTTTATTATGTGCGGATGAAATTGAACGGAGCTAGGATCTTGGATTACCCGAATCTTTGGCGTTGGCTTTGCCGCGTCTATGCATTGCCGGGCGTGGCGGAAAGCAATTCGTTGGTACATTGCCGTCAGGGATATTTCGGCCGGTCCTGGAACAACGTTGTGCCACTGGGCCCTTTCCAGCCGATGACGTATCCAGAGGCGTACCTGCACCCAGAGCTTGCTTTGTAAAGTAACGGGAACGCGCCCGCCCGGACCTACCAGCATCACATTCGCGGATTTGCAAGTAACGCGGGCACGCCGCTTTGGGAATGTTCTAGGTATGAAGGCGGGATCCTAGTTGACCCATACGAACAAGCAAGATTGGAAGTATGGCCGCGGAAAATGCAACGGCAAGAACGAATAATCCTGCGCCCAATTCAGGTTCCCACCAATTTGTGATTAGCCGCTGATGTGGTGGGACATATGCGAAGAAATAGTAACAGATGTAGATACTTAGTGTGGGCGAAATATATGCGACCCACTTTGAGTGCAGAAGTGTAAGAAGTACCAAAATGCCAGAGATCGGTGCCGCGACCCAAGTTGAAATTGCTTTCCAGTCAGCCATTCCCAACGGAAGTGTAATTC
>JBLHMX010000215.1:0-4351 GCA_047622625.1 Paracoccaceae bacterium
TCATAAAGACACTTGAATCTCATTCACTCAGTCCGTCAATGCAAAAGTCGGGTGTTCAAAGACTCCGAGTATAATTAGAAAACGGTGTGGCGGAAACGGTGCGACATCAGATGCCACAAGACAGCCCAAAATTCGAGAAATCTCGCCTTCATCGTTTTTCATTGGCAGCAGCAGCATGTCTGCACTAATTTTTCCGCCGTTTGGGACGGGCGCTTCAAGTGTAAGTTCGACTATTTCCGGGCATTCAAACAAGTTGTGCAAGACAGTGCTAAATTCTGACCGCATTTCAGGTACGATTATCGCATTTGCAGGCATGGCGCGCACCTCCATTCCCATTAATTCGCTAAGTTTCATGCCAGCGATGCGGAACCGGGCTTCACCATTTTCTGGCCGCTCAAGAATAAACGCATGTTGCAGCGCGTTTTCAATTTGGCGCGGATCAATCTCTGATCGCAAAGGCGCGATCCGACCAGCCCGCAGACGTTCCCAATGATCCAACAGCTCGGTCAATATAGGGTTCTTCATCGGTTTCCTGTAATCTTGCAATTCTGTTATGTTCGATTTGTTTTTCATTCTTTGCTCTTTCTACACTGCCACGCTGGTTTTCACCCGTCACCAGAGAAGCGTTGTTGTGAAGCAGGGCTGAACTTGTTAACCCTATCTTCGCAATACTTACCCAGCGGTTAATATTGCAGAAAATGCGATAAAAAGTGAGGCAAAAACTGTTAAATGGTTAACTCAATGACTGGATTTGCCGCCCTGAAAGGCTCGATTGAAGGGGCCCATTGGGCTTGGGAAGCGCGCAGTGTGAACGCACGTGGGCTGGATATTCGACTGCGCTTACCCGAAGGCCTTGGCGATCTGGAAGCCCTTGTTCGCAAAACACTTTCTGCCGCTTTAACACGCGGAAATGTTTCACTTAGCCTGCGACTAACCCGCGAGGCTCACGGTGGAATGCTGGCGCTTGAGCAGGACCAGCTTGATGTGGTTTTATCGGCCTTGAAAACCGCTGAATTACGAGCCGAAAATGTTGATCTACACCTAACAGCAAGCAGTGCGGCCGACATTTTGGCCCTGCGGGGTGTGCTTGATACACGCGAAAGCAATGACGGCGATCAAAGCGAATTGGTTAACGCGCTTAAAGCCCAAGTCGTAGATTTGACGGCGGCATTTGTTGCAGCGCGCCGCGATGAAGGCTCGGCACTTCACGCCATTTTGGCGGACCAATTAGGCCAAATCGATGGGCTGGTTAAAGCCGCACAGATGGCTGCAAACGCCCGGCAAAAGCAAGTTTCCGAAAATTTCCGTGAGAACCTGGATAAAATTCTAGGAAATTCCGAAGGACTGGACGAGGGGCGTATTGCCCAAGAACTGGCTTTGCTTGCGGTCAAGGCTGACATCACCGAAGAAATAGACCGGCTTGCCGCCCATATCGAGGCTGGTGCGGAATTGTTAAACAGTTCAGGTGCTGTTGGTCGAAAGTTTGGTTTTCTTATGCAGGAATTTAACCGCGAAGCAAATACACTGTGTTCAAAATCCGGCTCGACCGATCTGACTCGCATTGGGCTTGATCTAAAAACTGTGATCGACCAAATGCGCGAGCAGGTGCAAAATGTCGAATAACCACGTAAGGCGCAGTGGCCTGCTGATCATACTGTCTTCGCCATCCGGGGCGGGAAAATCAACGCTGGCCAAAAGACTAATGGAGTGGGACCCCGCGCTAAGTTTTTCGGTGTCGGCAACGACACGATCGCCCCGCAAAGGTGAAGAAGACGGCCGCGAATACTACTTCAAATCGCGAGAGGAATTCGAAGAGATGGTAAAGGACGGCGAAATGCTGGAACACGCCGAAGTCTTTGGAAATTTCTATGGATCACCCAAAAAACCGGTGGAAGATGCGATAAGCAACGGCCAAGACGTGTTGTTTGACATCGACTGGCAAGGTGGTCAACAAATCACCAATTCAGCACTGAAAGAGGCGGTTATTTCCGTCTTCATTTTGCCGCCCTCTATTGCCGAACTTGAGCGCCGCTTGAACGCCCGCGGCCAAGACAGCGCCGACGTTATCGCCGCCCGCATGACCAAGTCCCAAGGCGAAATAAGTCATTGGGCCGAATATGATTATGTGCTGATCAACGACGATCTTTATGAATGCGAACAACAGTTAAAGTCCATATTGTTGGGCGAACGCCTGAAACGCATACGCCGCCCGGGATTGGTGCATAAATTCCGTGATCTAAACCATGAATTTGAAAGCTTAATGTAATGACACAATACCGAATTGATGGCTTTTCCCCGCAAACTCCTGACGACAACGACTATTGGATCGCTCCCGGGGCTCATGTGATGGGACAGGTCGTCATCGGTTCGGGTGTTGGCATCTGGTTTGGCGCGGCCCTGCGCGGCGATAACGAGCCGATCATCATAGGCGACGGCTCAAACGTTCAGGAAAACACAGTGATGCACACAGATTTGGGATCACCGCTTACCATCGGCAAGAACTGCACAATTGGCCACAAAGCGATGCTGCATGGCTGTGAAATTGGTGACAACACGCTGATTGGCATGGGTGCTAGTATTTTAAATGGCGCGAAAATTGGTTCGAATTGCCTGATCGGGGCGGGGGCACTTATTACAGAAGGCAAAGTCATTCCTGACGGCAGCTTGGTCATGGGCGTGCCGGGCAAAGTTGTGCGCGAATTAGACGAGGCTGCCATCGCCAGGATTAAGATGTCAGCAATGAATTACACCCAAAACATGCGAAAATTTCGGGATGGCTTAGAAGTTCTACCCGGGTGATCTTCGCAAAACAGCGACGTTACTGACAACCATAACAACCAGCACAACGGCCCCACCAACAAGCGTGTAATTGCCGGGATGTTCGGCCAAAAGCCACCAGACAACCAAGGGGGCAAACACTGCCTCGAGCAATAAAAGCAGGCTGACATCTGGCGCTGGCAGATACCTAGGGCCTGTGGTCAATAATGCAAAACCAAGCGGCACCACCACAAGACCAGCCAGGATGATCCAGATCCAATCTTCTTGGGCGATCACAAGGCTATCGGCCAGAAAATAGGCAATTAGGGCGGATAGTAGCCCAGACATGCCCGCAGCAGGCACCATGCTAACCGATTTATAGGCGCGCGCGATGGAAAAGGTCGCCGCAAGAGCCGCAGCACTACCAAGTGCCGCAAAATCACCAAGCTGACTGCTGGCGCTTCTATCAAGACTGCCGATGGCGATAATCCCGATGCCAACCAATGTTCCGCCAATGGTCATCCAAATCCGCAGACTAATCGCCTCTTTTAGGAAGGCCCAAGCCATCAAAGCGGCAAGAACCGGCGACGTTGAATTGATAAACAAGGTGTTGGCAATGGACGTATGAGTAACCGAATAAAGAAAACACAGGTTCCCAAGGGCAAAGATTATCGTCACCCAAAGGCCAGGCAGGCCCATTGCCTGAATGTTCGAAACGGATTGTCGCCGTTGGAACAGCACAAAAGCGGTAAGAATCGCGATACCTGTTAACAAACCACGCCAGAATGTTTGGGCCCAAACATCGGCATCTACCAAACGCACCAGCAACGTGTCCGGCGTGATTGCCAAAACACCCACAAGCGTGATCAAAAACCCTTTAGTATAAGTCTGCATCAGGACATTTGGCCCGAACGATTAGACACCGCGCCGAGAAAATTGCAAAACCAAAAGACCATTGCCCAACACCCGCGATACAGTTCAATAAGAAATCAAGACCTTAGCCGTGATTTTCCGCGAAACTGGAGGTAGAGCCGAAGATTGTCAAGAAAATGAAGGCAAAAGTTCCCTATTAGAACCGAAGCGCAATCGAGCTGTCTGTAACATCGACAGCTAAAACCGGTTTTCGCCACTGGGTCAGCATAGCGAGCATGCCAAATTGCACATGGGACGCGGCCAAAGTGTCGGTCACATCTTGGCCGTCAAACAGCGCCCAACTGGCTGATAAATCTTTCAATCTTGCGTTCATAACCGATACCACCCATTCGTTGTGCACATAATCAACGGTGATTTTTCCGCCGTATGGCAGGGCTTCTTCAAGGCATTAAATTGCAAGGAATGCCAACTTTACGTCGCGCCTTTCGGCCTCGATGTTTGCAAGCCACGTTGTAGTCACACGGCCGTTGTTGAAATAATCTTTCAATATCGAGACTATTTCGCCCTGCGCCATTGTTACGCCATTTGGGGCCTGGCCATAAGCCACACGAAAGAACCGGATTTTCGAGTTGGCGTTGCTGATGCTTTGGGCGATCAGTTCCATTTCCGGCCCTCTTGCCAAGCCCGCCATTTCCAGTAATTCCAGACCGTTGCTGATTGC
>JBLHMX010000216.1:0-4318 GCA_047622625.1 Paracoccaceae bacterium
CCGATTTTGACAGCGTCGACATGAAAGTTGGCCACATCAAACCATTACCCAGAGCAATCGCAGCCGCACTGAAGTAGATCGGGGCGATACTTTCAGACAAAAGACCAAAGAAACCAAAGGTCAAGATCGCTCCGCCAATTGCCATCAAAGCCCGGTCCGATATGCGTTTTGCGGCCCAGTCAAGGATTGGTCCCTGAACGATCACCATAAGCAAACTGACAACCGCGAAATATGTGCCCATCTCAAAAACGCTCCAGCCAAGCGCTTGAACCGCATGAACAGGAAAGGCGGAATAGAAAAAGCTGAAACCGAGCATGATCAGAAAGTTGATCGCCATCAAAGCCGCCATATTTGGTAGTCTGAAAATCGTATAGATTCCACCAGGTTTTTTGCTGTGAACTTGATATGCGGGTTTGTGCTCTTGACCGTAAACATCGCAGGCGCTGGGCGGTTCTAATTGCTCGGTGACTATCTTTGCCGGGATATCGCGCAGCCCAAACTGAATAAGGGCAAGCGCCGCCGCCGAGATCGCAAATGCCAACATAACGGGCAGAATTTCACCCAAAACGGTTGCGCCCAGTAATCCCGCCAATGCAGGTCCGAAGATGAACCCTAGATTGGACGAAACCGCCATCTGTCCATAGTTTTTGCTGCGATCTGCCTTATTGGTGATGTCCGCCAAATAAGCATTTGAAACGGACACATTCCCGCCGGTCAGCCCATCAGCGGCGCGCGCAACAAACAAGACGATAAGGGGCAGGGTGATGGTAAAGCTACCTAACAGAGTGCTGTCATGTTCACCAACGCGCCTGACGGCAATGCAAAGGCCAGCAAAATATGGCCCATGATATAAGCGTACCAAGCTGGCTATAGATAAGCACACGCCTGCGGCCGATGCGGTCAGACATACGTCCAAGTATGGGCGCGCCAAACAGCTGAAAGAATGAGTAAGTGGCGGCCATGACGCCGTAAACAACGCCGTTACCGCCCCAGCCGGTGACCAGTATCACTAAAAATGGGGTGACGATGCTGAAGCCCAGCGTGCCAACAAAATTAACGGCAAGCAGAGGCGCCAGTGATATTTTCTGTGAAACGGCCATCGAACTCCCTTTTTACAGGGGCTGAATTAGCACCTTTGGCCCGGTGACGAAAGTTTTTCGGCCCAAGAACTTTTCGGGCGTTTTCTACGCAAGATCACACGCGGTATCCTTCAGGTCGCAAAGACGCGGATCTGGCCGACAAGTTACGTGTTGCCATTTACCGGATCGCTCACCAAAGTCTGGCGAGCAATTCTGTTAGGTAGGCAAATGAAACTCAGCCCGATCGAGATTTTGATGGCGATTGCCGTGCCGCTTGCCTGGGGCTCTGGGTTGGTTGTTGCCAAAAATGCCATCACCGACTTTCCGCCGATCCTGCTGATGGCGTTTCGGTTTCTTATTACCGCAAGTCTTCTGGTTTGGTTTGTTAGGCCTCCGTTCAGTCAAATGCGGCAACTGTTCGTGATTGCGATTATTGCGGCCGCTATCCAATACAGCCTGACGTTTACCGGTCTCAAAGGGCTCGAAGTGGGATTTGCAGCACTTCTGGTCCAACTCGAAGTCCCAATTTTGGTGATCCTCGGCGTTCTATTGCTGGGTGAAAAGCCCGGAGGCCGCAAATGGGTGGGTATTGGGATCGCCTTTGCTGGCGTCGCTTTGCTGATCGGTCGCGTTGAGTTTGGCGGCGCCTGGTTCAGTGTCGCCCTTGTTATTGGAGGTGCTGCGACATGGGGACTAGGACAGATATATGTGCGAAAGCTTCAAAACATCGATGGGCTAACAACCACGGCTTGGGTGGCCGTTTTCGCAACACCGCAATTATTCCTGATGTCGTATTTGTTTGAGGATAATCAGATTCAAGCCATCTTAACTGCACCTTGGGATGTCTGGGCTGCGGCCTTCTATCTGGGCATTGTCATGACCTGCTTTGGCTATTTCTTATGGTACAGTCTTATTCGCAAACACGACGTTGGCACGGTTGCACCGTTTTTGCTGCTGTTGCCGGTGTTCTCAGTTTTGCTGGGGGCGCTCTTCCTAGGCGAAGTCATCACTTGGGATAAAATCACCGGTGGCGCGATTACGATCCTGGGTGTTGCATTTGTGAGCATAGAGCGACGTAACGTCAACTTAACTGAGGCCGAGAATCTGGAGATTTAGATTAATACACTCAAATTAAAGGTTGAAACGAGAGCGATTATCCCGTCTGTAGGTGGTTGCAAGGAAATTGCGACATGAAGTAAGGGAGATGCTACTTGTCCGAAGAAAGCCAAAGCGACGGTTTCGTCGTATTTGATCATGTTCAGAAAAGTTATGACGGTGAAGTCCTCGTTGTCAAAGACCTGAACCTGAATATTGCCAAAGGCGAATTTCTAACGATGCTTGGGCCATCGGGGTCTGGTAAGACGACTTGCCTGATGATGCTCGCCGGATTTGAGACAGCGACGCACGGCGATATTTTACTCGACGGCAATCCGATCAATAATATTGCGCCCCATAAACGCGGCATCGGCATGGTTTTTCAGAACTATGCGTTGTTTCCCCATATGACAGTCGGCGAGAATTTAAGCTTTCCGCTTGAAGTTCGCGGCCAAGGCAAATCCGAGCGCGAGGCGAACGTCAAAAAAGCGCTGGACATGGTTCAGATGGGCGACTTCATCAACCGTCGTCCGGCTCAGCTGAGCGGCGGTCAACAGCAACGCATCGCCCTGTCGCGCGCGCTAGTCTTTGAGCCCGAACTGGTGCTGATGGACGAACCGCTTGGCGCGCTGGACAAACAATTACGCGAGCAAATGCAGTACGAAATCAAACACCTGCACGAACGTTTAGGTGTGACGGTGGTGTACGTGACCCACGACCAGTCTGAGGCGCTTACCATGTCCGACCGGATCGCGGTGTTTGACGATGGCATCATTCAACAGTTGGCCCCACCCGCCGATCTGTATGAGCGCCCCGAAAACGCTTTTGTTGCACAGTTTATAGGTGAAAATAACACCCTGAAGGCGACGGTGAAAGCGGTCAAAAATGGCATTGCAACCGTTGACTATGGCATGGGCAGCGTTGGTGAAGCGACAGCAGTGAACTGTGGCGAAGCCGGCAACCCAACGATCGTGTCGATCCGCCCGGAGCGGGTTTATATTGGCGCTGACAGTGGTGAGAATGCGGTCGACGCAGAAGTATTGGAACTGATTTATCTGGGCGATCATATTCGTTGTCGGATGAGCGTTTTGGGCAATGATGAATTTGTGGTAAAGATACCAAATGCCACTAATCAAAGCCACCTCGTCGAAGGTGAGAAAACCAAAGTCAGTTGGAAAACCGAAGATTGTCGCGCGCTGGACGTGTGACTTTAATGCATTGTAGCCGAAGGTCAAACTTTGGTAGCGATGAAAACCGCCGGACTATCGGCGACCTCTATAGGGAGAGAACAATGAAACTTAAGACAATTATGATCACGGTTTCGGCCGTGGCGCTGTCAGCCTCGGCTGCGGTTGCTGCCGATCTGACCGTGACATCCTGGGGCGGCGGTTACACCGCATCCCAGCAAAAAGCATACGGTGAGCCGTGGGAAGCTGCGACTGGCAAGACGATCCATTGGGAAAGCTACAATGGCGGTCTTGGCGAAGTTAAGACACAGGTTGAAAGCGGCAATATCACTTGGGATATCGTTGACCTTCTGGCCGACAATGTGCGTATCGGTTGCGACGAAGGTCTGTTCGAAGAACTGCCAGATTCAATCTTCATGGATGCTCCCGACGGTTCATCTATGGATGAAGATCTGATGGTTGATCGTCCAAACAAATGTGCGGCGCCGCAAATCTGGTGGTCTTATCAGGCGTTTTATGAAGCTGATGAGTTCTCTGGCGACCAGCCAAGCACTTTGAATGACTTCTTTGACACAGCCAAATACCCTGGCAAGCGCGGCGTTCACACATGGGCAAACGCGATTGTTGAAATGGCACTGGTTGCAGACGGCGTGGCAATTGCCGACGTTTACGACGTGATGAGCACATCTGAAGGTATCGACCGTGCTTTTGCCAAGCTTGACACTATCAAAGACGATGTTGTGTTTTGGTCTTCGGGCGCTAAGCCGCTTGAGCTGGTTACGTCCGGTGAAGTTGCCATGTCGATAGCCTATAACGGTCGTGTCGGTGGGTCGAACCTGAACGATGGTACAAACTTTGTATCGATCTGGGATGGTCAAGTTCTGGAAGAAGAATGGTTGGGCGTCGTGAAAGGCACACCAAACTTGGAAGCCGCGCTGGACTTTATCAGACTTGCGA
>JBLHMX010000217.1:0-4295 GCA_047622625.1 Paracoccaceae bacterium
GAGCAACTATAAGAATGAAACATTTATCAAGTTTAGCATTGAATTAGCAGGATTTATGATCCTCAACATGCTAACAGCAGGATAGGTGCATCTTGACCTTAAGCAGATAGGGGCAACCAGATAGGAACCCCATAACCGAATTCTAACACATGTGATTTTTACTGCTGACTACTTACAGCCAACCACGGAATTAAGAACCATATGCCTATCATTGAATATCTGAAAATTGTTCTGATCTACCTGGCAATCATCGTTTTCATCATAACGTTATACCGAATTTTCTCAGCGATAGAAATCGCCAAGAAAAAACAAAATTTTTTGATCGCATTTTGCTTGTTGCTAATTTTTTCCGTACTGCTGATGACCGAACAGTTTTGGCAAGGCTACTTGTTTCTCAATGGCTCCGCTGAGGTGGCATCCCTGAGTTTGAAAGTGCTGTGGTGGCTTGCGCTTAGCTTTTACGCCAACCAGTTTCTTGACTTCTTTTTGTGGAATGGCGTTCTGAAAAAGAATGGCACGCTTGTTATCCCGCTTATGCTGAAACAGGCGAGTCCATTCTTTGTTTACATGTTCTTTGCTGCCTGCATCATGCACTTCGTGTTCGAGCAACCGATCACACCTTTGCTCGCAACATCCGGTGTTGTCGCTATCGTTTTGGGCTATTCTGCCCAGAGCACGCTGTCAGATGTCTTTGCGGGCCTCAGTCTTGGGATCACCCAGACATTTGAAAAAGGCGAGTGGATTGTTGTGAACGATCAGTTGGGTCAGGTCGTTGACATGAATTGGCGGGTCGTGACCTTTGTTACAGAGTTTGAAAACGAACTGACTATTCCAAACTCTGTCGTCGCGAAAAGTAAAATTATTAACTATGATCGTCCAAACGGGTGTCGAAGAGACATCATTAAGATCCACATCGAGATTGATGCATCCATTGATTTGGTTAAATCCTGTATTCTAGATGCTGCCAAGAATTGTGGTGCTATTATGCAAATGCCGGTGCCCCATGCGCATGTGTATGAATACACCCCGCGCGGTGTCATCTACCGGCTGTTCTTTCACACGCGAATGCCGTTTTTGGCGGGCATCCGTGACGAATTTTTTTCCGGGCTGTGGTATGCTTTGCGGCGCGAAGGGGTGTCGATTGCGCGGCACGAAATCTCGCTTGGTGATCCAATTGATAAACCGGCATGTCCCGATCCATTGGCCGAACTCAAACCGATGTTCAAAGAGCATCAGATATTTTCGATGTTGACCAAAGCAGAAATGGACCAGCTCGCCTTAGCTTCGCGCCGGTTGCAAGTTGGGTTTCCTGAGATTTTGGTTCGGCAAGGACAGGAAAGCAGCGCGCTCTACATCATCGCGGCGGGGGCGTTGGGCGTCTATATTGATAAAGATGATGGCGGCATGCAGAATGTCGCCAGCCTTGGCCATGGCAATCTGTTTGCTGAAATCTCTCTGTTGACTGGCGATGTTTGTAACGCAACTGTTCGCGCTGATAGCGAGGCTGTCGTGTACCGTATCGACCGCGATGCCTTGCGCCCGCTGCTGGATGCCCGCCCCGAAATCATTAATGCCCTGAGCGAGATGATGGCCGAGCGGATGGCCGCAACCGAGCAAGCAAAAGTAGAAATGGAAGCCAGTTTTAAGCCAGGAGCAGACGAAACGCTTGCCAAACGGCTTGCCGGTCGGATCAAAGAATTGTTTAGCCTTTAACAGTGCAGGCCATTTGTACAATCAACGCTCGCGCAGCGCTTCTGAACGTGCACGTAGTACCGGTTTTCCCAGATAACTTAGGACGGATTTACGCCCCGTCTGGATGTCGACCGAAGCAACCATGCCCGGGATGATCTCAAGCCGTTTTTCATCGGTGCCCAAATAGGCGCGGTCGGTTTCAACAACGATGCGAAAGAACTGCTCGCCATTCGCGTTCTCGATGGTATCGGCACCGATGCGTTTCACCTGTCCGTTTAACGCACCGTATACCAGATAATCATAGGCGGTGATCTTGACGCTCGCCTGCTCACCTGCGCGGATAAAGGCGACGTCTTGGGGACGGATATCTACCTCGATCAACAACCGATCATCAATGGGGACAATTTCAACCAATGGGGCACCGGGCTGCACTACGGCACCGATGGTGCCGACATTCACAGTGTTCACGGTCCCCCGAGTTGGGGCGCGCACGGCCGTGCGGGTCACACGGTCATTGGCCGCGCGCAGAGTCTCTTGCACGACGGCCAGTTCCACCTGTAACCGTGCCAGACGTTCTCGCGCAGAAGACACATAAGACGCCTGTGCGGCTTGAATTTGGCTTTCCGCTTCGCGGATACTGGCGTTGATCCGTGGCTTAGACGCTGCGGCAATTACCAAATCACCGGCCAAAGCAGCGCGTTCCGATTTCAAACGCAACAACTCAATCTGAGGAATGGCACCCCGTTGGAAAAGATCCTCGCTCAGTTCGATTTCCTCATCCATGGGTTCAAGCGTCAAACTGATCTTGTCGCGAAGGGCTGCGAGTTCGGCCAGTTCCGCTTGGCGCTGTAAAAGGCGATTGTCCAAAACGATAATTTCTTGATCAAGCTGCAAGCGACGCGACAAGAACACTTCGGTTTCAGCCGCCGTCGCCAGCGGATTGCGCGCCTCTAATCCTTCGGGGAAAAACATATCACCCGTGACGCTTGCCTCCGCTTCCAACCGGGTTTTTTCGGCCAGCAATGCCGCTTCCTGCTCCAGCAGTTCGCCAAGTCGGGCAGAAAACCCTGTATCATCCAGCTGCATCAGAACGGCACCTGCCTCAACTGTATCTCCTTCAACCACATCAATTGAGCGCACTATGCCGCCCTCAAGCGATTGCACAATCTGCACTTGACTGGACGGGATCACCCGCCCTTGGCCCCGCGTGACTTCCTCTAGCTCATAGAAAGATGCCCACGCTAAGAATGCACCTATACCAGCTACAATAACGAACAATAGGCGCCAATGGCTTGTGGTTCGGTCGACCAGATCGGCACCCGAAATGTCGTTGATAAACTCACTGTCTTGTGCGTTACGAAACATATTTCACTCCGAAGCCTTTGCCGCCGCAATCTGTTGCAACTGTGCGGCCACATCGGCGCGTGGGCCATCCAGAACTTTCTGACCTTTTTCCATCACCACAATGCGCGTGGCAATATTGGCCAACGATTGGCGGTGCGTACACAAGACCAACCCCATGCCCTCACGCGCAAGTTCCCCCAGACGGGCGGTAATGATCCCCTCCATCTGCTGGTCCATCGCACTAGTCGGTTCATCCAAAAACGCCAGTCGTGGGTTGCGCAGCACCAGACGAGCGATAGCCAAGCCTTGTCGCTGTCCGCCCGATAAACGGTTGCCTTTTTCACCGATAAACTGCTGCAACCCTTGTGGGTTTTCGGAAATGAACACATCCATGCCTGCGAAATATAATGCGCGGTTGATCTGATCATCCGTCGCATTTGGTCGGCCTATTAACAGGTTCTCGCGGATCGTTCCGGTAAACAGGTCTGTGTCCTGCGTCAGATATGCCACCCCCTCGCGCAGCTCTGCCGGATCGTATTGGCCGATTTCCTGACCGTCGATCAGGATCAAACCTGATTGTGGGCGCAGCAATCCGTTGAAAAGTTTGCCAAGCGTGCTTTTACCCGATCCAACTCGGCCCAACAGCGCCACCGTTTCGCCCGGTTCAATCCGTAGGTTGAGACCAGACAAAGACGCAACAGGAGCATCAGGATATGAAAAACTCACGTCCTTGAATTCAATGGCACCCTTGGTAACGCGCAGGCTGTTTTCGACCACATCCGAATTCTCGACGGGTAGTTTCATAAAGGCAGAAAGCGCCCGCATCGCCTTGATCGCATGTTGTGCGCGGAACAAGGTCTGGGCGATATTGCCCAGAGGGGCCAAAACGCGCCCCGCAAGGATGTTTGCCGCGATCAGCCCACCCATAGTGATCTGCGCATCCGCTACTAGAAACACCCCCCAGACAATGATGCCAACACTCACGGCTTGCTGTGTGACCATCGTACCTGTGGTGGCAAAGTTCGACCAAAACCGTGTCCGCCCAGAGATCAGTGCAGATTGTGCGACTGCCTTTTCCCATTCGCGCTGCATGACGGGTTCGGCGTTAAGGCTTTTGATCGTCTCGATGCCGAACAGAGATTCCACCAATACCACATGACGTTTTGTGGCCAAAGCTTGCGCTTTTTCGACGGTACGACCAATCGGGATTTGTGCAATTAGTGCCATAACAATGACAACCGGAACAGCAATCAGAGGCA
>JBLHMX010000218.1:0-4288 GCA_047622625.1 Paracoccaceae bacterium
CGTTGCCGGAAACGTGCCCCTGCCATTGACTGAACTGAACAGTCGTAAGATTTGTGAACTGGCCGGGCGGCCCGACATCAAAGTCTTCGCAGGCTGTGACGCACCTTTGAAACGCAAACTTGTTACCGCGGAACATGTGCATGGCCGCACTGGGCTGGATGGCCCAGATTTGCCCCAGCCTACAATGCAATTGCAGCCTGGTCACGGCGTTGATTTCATTATCGAAACACTAAGGCGCGAACCGTCAGGTTCTATTACCCTATGCCCGCTTGGGCCGCTAACCAACATCGCCACAACCATGCAACGCGCCCCAGATATCATTGAACGCATTCAAGAAATCGTATTGATGGGCGGCGCCTATTTTGAAGTCGGCAATATCACTCCAGCGGCTGAGTTTAACATTTATGTCGATCCGGAAGCTGCTGATATTGTGATGAAATCTGGCGTTCCAATCGTTATCATGCCGCTTGATGTCACCCACAAAGCCTTGACCACTAAACCACGCGTAGATGCATTTCGCGCCCTAAACACGCGGGTTGGCACGGCTGTTGCTGAATTCACGGATTTCTTTGAACGCTTTGACATCGCCAAATATGGCTCGCAAGGTGCGCCCTTGCACGATCCCTGTGTCATTGCATATTTGCTGGCGCCTGATTTATTTGAAGGGCGTAAAATCAATGTTGAAATCGAAACCGTCTCGGAATTAACCCTTGGCATGACAGTAGCGGATTGGTGGGGCGTGACGGATCGCACACCGAACGCATTGTTTATTGGCGATCTTGACGCAGATGGGTTTTACACTTTGCTGACGGAACGCATCGCAACACTTTAGGCGGGTTTTGGTTTTTGGTTAATCAGCACAATACCGACGGAAACGAGGGTCAATGCACCGATAATTGTTAGCCCAATTTGTTCGCCTAAAAATAGCCATCCAAAGATCACGCCGAATACCGGTGCAAGGAAACTGTAAGACGCCATTTCTGACGGTGGGTATATCGACAGAATCCAAAACCAGACCAGAAAGCCAACTGAAACCACGCCAATGACCATCACCGCGAATATTGCCAAATGCCAAAGTTCAAGCTCGCGGATGACGGGGCCCATCAGAAACGCCAAGGGCAGTAAAATCACCGTCGAAATAGCCAGTTGATACAGAAGTTGCATTTCAGGAACCGCGCGGTTCATTTTGCTTACACGCGCCGTTAGACCAATCGCCGCCCAACACATTGCCCCGATTGTCACTAAGATATCGCCAATAATGTTGCCACCACCCGTTCCGCGATCAGCAAAAGCCCAGATCACACCGATCATTGCAATCACCAATCCAAGGGCTTTTCTTGATGTGATGCGTTCTCCATCAACCAAAAAATGGGCACCAAGCGCCATCCAAATTGGCATTGTGTAAAAGAAAATTGAAACCCTGGTGACCGTTGTGTAATCAAGCGCGACAAACAGAAAAATAAATTCGACTGCAAACAATACTCCGGTGATTACTCCCGGAACTAAACTGCCATCTGAAATGCTAAGGTTTTTGCGTCGCCACATCGCATAGGCCAGAACAATAAAGAACGCGCAGGCTGACCTGGCGCCGGCCGAAAACACGGGTTGCAGGCCGTCATTCACAACCTTGATCATCACCGTGTTCAGGCCCAACATAATGGACAACGCCAGCAAAGCTGAACCGCCAAACAAATCAATTCGGTCTTTCTTGTCCAATTATCAGGCCTTCCGAGATAGAGTTTGATGGAGCGGCGAAAAACTATTAAGCCGTCAGTCGACAAACATAAAAACTTAAACGAGTAGGCCTGACCAATGACTATTTTACAAGTCGCCGCTTTGCTGATTGTTTTGGCCGGCGCGTTTGGCGCGTTTAACTATTTCTTTTTGCGTCTCCCGCAATCCATAGGCATTTTGGTGGTGGCCTTGCTGGCCTCGCTTGGGGTGATGGGAATTGACTTGTTGTTGCCCGATCTTGGGGTCACTGAAAAGTTCCGCAGTCAAATCGAAGACCTCAATTTTTCGCAAACACTTCTTGAAGGCATGTTGGGCTTGTTGCTTTTCGCCGGGGCTTTGCATGTTAAAATCAATGATCTGCGCCAACAGGCCCGCGTCGTCGCCTTGATGGCTACAATGGGTGTCGCGTTATCAACAGTGGTCGCTGGTGTCGGCTTTTCCTATATCACGGGTTTTCCAATACTGATTGCGCTGGTTTTTGGCGCGCTAATCTCGCCAACTGATCCTGTGGCAGTTCTGGGTGTTCTGCGCCAAGCCAACCTGCGCAAATCCCTTGAAACCAAAATCGCGGGCGAAAGCCTGTTCAATGATGGCGTCGGTTATGTCGCCTTTCTTATCCTTGTCGGGCTGGCCTTTCCTGCAGCCGATAGCCACGGTACGGGTTGGCTTGAAGCCTTGCGACTATTCGGCCAAGAGGTTCTGGGCGGTGCATTCCTGGGCGCGGCCCTTGGTTGGCTTACCTTCCAAATCATGAAACGCATTGACGACTATGCGCTTGAGGTTTTGTTATCCCTCGGCCTTGCCTTTGGCGGTTATGAATTGGCAGTCAGTCTGCATATGTCCGGCCCGATCATGGCCGTAGTCGCGGGCCTGTTCATCGGTGATGTGGGCATGAAACACGGCATGTCAGAAGAAACCCGCGAATATCTGGACGCCTTTTGGAAACTGATCGATGAAATCCTGAACGCCATTTTGTTCTTGATGATCGGGATCGAAGTTCTGGCAGTTGCCTTCACGATGGATGCCTTAGTCGCCGGTGTTTTGTCGATTGGGCTATCGCTTTTCGCCCGCCTTGTTGCTGTATCCGTGCCGGTTCTGGCCCTAAAACCGTTCCGCGAATTTTCCCGTGGCATCATCCCGATCATGACTTGGGGTGGTCTGAAGGGTGGAATTTCGGTTGCATTGGCACTTAGCCTGCCTGACAGCGAATATAAACCAATGATCCTGGCCGCGACCTATGTGGTTGTGCTGTTTTCCATCATCGTACAGGGTTTGACAATTGCCCCCCTTGCCACCCGCGTTGGCCGTGAACCGGAGCTTATGTAATGACGAAATTCCAAGTTTTCGACGTATTCACCAAATCACCTTTCGGTGGCAATCAATTGGCTGTTATTCTTGATGCTTCGGATCTGGCCGAGCGTAATCTGCAAGCCATTGCCCGCGAATTCAATTTTTCAGAAACCACATTCGTATTTCCACCGATCGATTCCAAGAATAATGCGCGGGTGCGGATATTTACGCCGACGTCGGAAATCCCGTTTGCTGGTCATCCAACAATAGGCACGGCCATAGCAATTGCACAAATGACTGGCGAAACCACATTGGTCTTGGAATTGGCCGTCGGCCCGATTGAATGCCAAGTTGATCTTGGCAAGTCATCCTCCGCCAGATTTACAACAAAAGTACCGCTTATGAACTTCGGAGAGGTAGAAGTTAAGGATATCGCGTCTTGTTTAGGTCTTGATACCAGCGCCGTGCTATCGACCACTCACAGCCCGCAAATCGCATCAGTTGGCCTGCCTTTTGCTTTGGTTGAACTGGCTTCAGACGCAGAGTTAAGCAAAGCCATGCCTGTCACTGATAAATTCCAAATCGCTGAAACTCGATATGCAAATGGCATCGATATGTTTGCGATTTTTGCCTATGTAAAGCACGGAAATGATGTCAACGCGCGGATGTTTGCACCCCTTAATAACATTCCAGAAGATCCCGCCACGGGGTCCGCTGCGGCAGCTCTTGGCGCGTTTATCAGCGGAATAAAGCAACAATCGATGGAATTTTCGATCAATCAAGGTGTTGATATGGGTCGACCTTCACGAATTAACGTTGCCACTGAATTTTCAAATGGAGCGTGCAACTCGGTTTCAATAAGTGGCTCCGCCGTGCAAACCATGCGCGGCGAGTTAACTTTTGACCTTAATACGCTTTCCTAGCAAAAGGGTGATACGCTAGTAAGCGGGCAAAGGGGCGCATATTGTCAGACACAATCATCAAACGCTGCGAGGCCAAAGGCCTGCGAATGACTGGTCAACGCCGGATAATTGCAGAAGTGATGGAAGATGCAAAAGACCACCCCGATGCTGAAGAAATTTATGGTCGTGCTGCGGTCATAGATACCGCAATTTCGCTAGCGACGGTTTACCGAACCGTCAAACTGTTCGAAGAAGTCGGCATTTTGGAGCGCCTTGAATTTGGCGATGGAAGGGCACGTTTTGAAGACGCGGATCGGCCACACCACGATCACTTGTTCGATCTGGCCACGGGCGAAGTCATC
>JBLHMX010000219.1:0-4221 GCA_047622625.1 Paracoccaceae bacterium
CACCAAGACGAACGTCGCGGGCTTGATCACCTGCACCACAGCCCCGTCAAACGAAGCTATTTTGCTGGCGACAAACAGAATCCAGTCAATTCCTGCGCCCATTGCCAACCAAGCTATACCGTCAATTCCAAACGGCGATAACAAAATCGCAACAACAGCGGCAGGCATCACAAGCGCGCCCATGGCGGGAACGGACAAAAGATTGGCGATCAGCCCATATTGCGCCACCTGATTGAAGTGAAATGCCGAAACAGGCGCGGTTGCCAGACCCGCGATTGCAGATGAGAGTAATAGTGCAAGAACGCGGCGTAAAATGGCGGAAAACATGCCACCAGAGCTTATGAACAATCCACGATCACGCAGCGCCATAAAGACTGCTACCAAGGCCGTAGTGGCCGCAAATGACATTTGAAACCCCGCTTCAATCAGGCTTTCGGGCCGCACAATCAAGACAATCACCGCCGCCAGCGCAACCGCACGCAACGTCAAAGCCCGCCGATCCAACATGACCGCCAGCAACATCACAGCCACCATCACAAACGCTCGCTGAGTCGCCACATTGCCGCCTGATAGAAATAGGTATGAGACTGCGACAACAAACGCGCCGACGGCCGCGATTTTCTTAACAGGCAGGCGCAACGCCAGAAACGGGATCAAGGCGATGCCGTAGCGGATAACTGCAAAGATAAACCCCGTTAAAAGCCCCATATGCAGTCCCGAAATCGCCAACAAATGCGCAAGATTGGATGTACGCAAGCGGTACAAAACTTTCGGGTTGATGGCCGATCGGTCACCAGTAAGGATCGCTGCTGCAAACGCCCCGGCCTGCCCGTCAATTTTGCTGCGAATGCTTGTTGCCAGGGCCATGCGAACCCGCATCAAGCCCATTTTCGCGCCTTTTTGGTCGGATGGCGCAAATCTTAAAACCGGATTACGGCTGTAGCCAATTGCGCCGAGACTGCGAAACCACGCAAAGCGTTGAAAGTCGAAACCACCAGGCTCAACAGGCCCGGATGGCGGCGAGAGACTGGCGGTAGTGGCGATCATTTGACCCGGTTCAAGTTGAAAGAACATGCGCGAATAATGCAGAGAAATCCTGATCTTATGCGGTGTTCTAGAAGGGCTTCGACCCTTCAGACGCACATGATCCAGCGTGATACGCGGTTTATCTTTAGCCGACCGATCAATGCCAATGATGCGCCCTTCAATCGGTCCGTAATAGTGATAGGCTAAAACGGGGGCGGCTTTTCTGTGGGCAGATAGGCCTGCGTTTAGAAACCCTATCGCGCATAACATCACCGCCAAAACCGGGATTTTTAGCCAATATGTAAGCATACTTTGGCCAATAAGCAGGCCGACCAATACCCCCAGAACTTTCAAATACATCGAAAGCGACGGTTCAAATTTAATTGAAAAATAGGCACCAATGCCCAAAGCAAGCCCAAATGGCATCCATAATAATAGCGCGCCGCGTTGGGTTTCCGCCAAATCATTAAGGGCGTTGTTTGGGGTGCCGAAACTGGGGGGGGCGATGCGCACTCTTGTTCTCGTTCAATTCATTGCCTAAACAGCGGTTTGGAATGTGGTTTTATGGATGCGGAATTTCCGTATACATCACAGTTCTTACTGCTTGCTCGGCCCGACCTTGGGCACCGAAAGGTTAACAAATTATGTCGAATGCACCACAAACCGCAGCCGTCGTCACACGCTTTGCGCCCTCGCCGACTGGATATTTACACATCGGTGGTGCCAGAACCGCGCTGTTTAATTGGCTATACGCCCGCGCCAATGGTGGCAAATTCCTGCTGCGCATCGAAGACACGGATCGCGCGCGTTCTACGCCCGAAGCGACCGCAGCGATTTTTACTGGTTTGAAATGGCTTGGGCTTGACTGGGATGATGACGCGACTTTTCAAGCGGCAAACATTGATCGCCACGCCGAAGTCGCCCTGGAAATGTTGGCAAACAGGCATGCATACAAGTGCTTTTCGACCAAGGAAGAAATAGAAGCCGCCCGAGATATTGCCAAACGCGAAGGCCAGGCAACCCTATTTCAAAGCCCGTGGCGCGATGCGGATACCGCAAGTCATCCCGATGCGCCGTATGTTGTTAGGCTACGGTCGCCAAAAGAGGGCGAGATTACAATTCGCGACAAAGTGCAGGGAAAGGTCACGTACCGCAAAGACACACTGGATGATTTGGTGCTTTTGCGCGCTGATGGTACGCCCACGTATATGCTGGCCGTGGTCGTTGACGATCACGACATGGGCGTGACCCATGTCATCCGGGGCGATGATCATTTGTCAAATGCCGCGCGCCAGACGTTTATCTATTTAGCGATGGGTTGGAAGGTTCCGGCCTTTGCCCATATTCCGCTTATCCACGGCGAAGATGGCAAAAAACTAAGCAAACGCCACGGCGCACTTGGTGTCGAAGAATATCGTGATATGGGATATTTGGCTGAAGCCATGCGCAATTATTTGGCGCGCTTGGGCTGGAGCCACGGCAATGATGAATATTTCACCACGGAACAGGCGGTTGAATGGTTTACCTTTGCTGGCATCGGCAAATCGCCCGCGCGGTTTGATTTCAAGAAGCTGGACAATCTATCAAGCCAGCACATGCGCGACGCTGATGACGCAAATCTTGTGGCGGAAGTAGCGTCATTTCTGGCTGTGACCGGGCAAACGCCTCTTCCGGGCGAAAAAAATGCCGCGTTGCAGCACGCGATGCCGGTTCTAAAGGAACGGGCGAAGTTGATACCGGAACTTATTGATAAGGCACACTTTATCCTGTCTGAACGCCCATTCAAGGCGAATGCCGGAGCATCACAAACGCTTGATTCTGTATCCCGCGGTATGCTGAACAGATTGACGCCGCAACTGCGCAATGTTACATGGGACCACGATAGCCTTGAGGTGGTTCTGCGTGACTTTGCGGATGCGCAATCCCTCAAGCTTGGTCAAATCGCCAAACCATTGCGGGCGGCATTGACCGGGCGCACTGTGTCACCAAGCGTGTTTGACGTCATGCTCCTGATCGGACAAGACGAAACCATCGCGCGGCTGGAAGACGCGGCTGTTTGACCGAACTGGCCAGGCTGGGACTGACGGGATCAGCCCACTTCCGGATAGGTTAACATTTGCTTTAGGGGTTCTCTGATAAAGAGAGCGCCTGAATAAATATTGGGCGAAATTGTCCCTAATTGGAACGATAAGAGGTAGGTACATGGCAGACAACGCGAAAACAGCAACCCTAACATTCAACGGTAAGACACTGGAATTGCCAGTAAAATCACCAGTTGTCGGCCCTGACGTAATCGACATTCGCCGTCTTTACGCCGAAGGCGACATATTCACCTATGACCCTGGGTTCACATCAACGGCTTCTTGCCAGTCAGACATTACGTATATTGACGGTGATAAAGGTGAATTGCTGTATCGCGGTTATCCCATCGATCAATTGGCCGAAAAATCCCATTATCTTGAGGTCTGTTATCTGCTGTTATACGGCGAGCTTCCGTCGGCAGAAGAACTGGACGATTTTGAATTTCGGGTGACCAATCATACGATGGTGCACGAACAGATGCACAATTTCTTTCGCGGATTTCGTCGCGACGCCCACCCGATGGCGACAATGGTCGGCGTGGTCGGTGCGATGTCGGCATTTTACCACGATTCAACAGACGTCAATGATCCTGACCAGCGCGAAATCGCTTCGATCCGTATGATCGCCAAGCTGCCAACGATTGCGGCAATGGCGTACAAATATTCAATCGGCCAGCCGTTTGTATATCCACGTAATGACCTGGATTATTCTGCCAATTTCCTGCGCATGTGTTTTGCGGTTCCCGCCGAAGAATACGAGGTTAACCCGATTTTAAGTCGGGCGATGGATCGTATATTCACGTTGCACGCGGATCACGAACAAAACGCATCAACTTCGACTGTGCGGCTTGCTGGCTCCTCTGGGGCGAACCCGTTTGCCTGTATCGCGGCTGGCATCGCTTGTTTGTGGGGCCCGGCGCACGGCGGCGCGAATGAAGCGGCGTTAATGATGTTGCGTGAAATCGGCACGGTAGATCGCATACCTGAGTACGTTGCGCGAGCCAAAGACAAGTCGGATCCGTTCCGCTTGATGGGCTTTGGCCACCGCGTTTACAAGAACTTTGACCCCCGCGCCAAAGTCATGAAAGAAAGCGATGACGAAGTTTTAGGCCTG
>JBLHMX010000220.1:0-4133 GCA_047622625.1 Paracoccaceae bacterium
GACGGTTGAGCCATCAATTTCGCCAGCAAAAGGCGCGCTTTTTCACCGCCAGAAAGTGAGCGCACCGGCGCCCGGGCTTGATCTTCGGAAAAGAGAAAATCTTTGAGGTAGCCAATAACATGACGAGGTTCACCGCGGACCATCACCTGATCCGAGCGACCCTGCACAGCCATGTGCTTGTCTAGTGTCAGGTTGTCCCACAGGCTGGCAGCCTGATCGAGCTGAGCCCGTGACTGATCAAAGACCGCCACATCAAGGTTGGTGCCATGTGTCACCGTACCTGTGTCAGGCGCGATCTCACCCAGAAACATTTTCAACAGGGTTGTTTTGCCCGACCCGTTCGGCCCGACAAAGGCAATCCGGTCGCCGCGCAAAACCCGTAGATCGAAATTACTGATGATTGGCAAATCGCCAAAAGATTTATTCAAACCTGTTGCTTCAAGCACTTTGCGGCCAGACTTTGGCCCTCCGCCAAGGTTGAAGTCGGCGGTTCCCTGCCTGCGGATCATATCTGAGCGGCTTTGTCTGAGGTCAGCCAATGCCCGCACGCGACCCATATTACGCTTGCGTCGGGCCGAAATACCTTCGACTGCCCAACGGCCCTCATCCTTGATTTTGCGATCCAACTTGTGACGGCTGATGTCTTCGTCGGCCCAGATTTTGTCGCGCCATTCTTCAAACCGGTCAAATCCGCGATCTTGCCGGCGCACGACACTGCGGTCGATCCACAGGGTTTGCCGGGTCAGCCTGTTTAAAAACGCACGGTCGTGGCTGATGGTGATAAAGGCCTTGCGGGTCGACTGCAGCTTGCCTTCAAGCCAGCGTATCGCGTCGATATCCAGATGGTTTGTCGGCTCATCCAGCAACATCAAATCGGGGTCTTCTGCCAACAAACGCGCAAGGGCGGCACGGCGTTTTTCACCCCCTGATGCTTTGTCGGGATGGGTGTCGAGGGCCAGCTTCAACCCCTCGGCGCTGCGTTCAATCAGATACGAATTTTCTGGACCTAGATCTGCCAGCGCGTAGTCGCCCAGACTGCTGTAAGGTGAAAAATCCGGCTCTTGATGCAGGTAGCCGACCGAGGTGCCACCGGGCACAGATCGCGCGCCCTGATCGGGCAGTACAAGCCCGGCCATGACCTTCATCAAGGTGGATTTGCCCGATCCATTGCGGCCGACAAGTGCGGCGCGATCGCCTTCCTGAACCACCAGTCCAAGGTCGTCAAAAATCGGATCGCCACCAAAGGTGAGCGACACGCCGGTAAGTTGTAAAAGAGCTGATCTGGCCATGGTCACCCGCTAGTCAAGCTATGGGGCGCGGTCAAGGGATTGCGTCATGTGATCGCGCCGCAAGGGAAAGTTTGTTGGTGGATTCTCCGAGGTTGCTTTGTCGGGCGACAGGCTGCAAAGCCGCCGTTGGTCGCTCGCGTAGCTAAAGTCGGCTTTGAGCCCAATGCGCCGATTTTCCGCGATGCGGCGAATGTCCGGTTTGAAAAAGAATGATGGTCATGAATCGCGCCGCAGCTTTTTCCGATGGCGCCAACTTTGTTCAGATTAGGTTCCTGCTTTTAGCAGTAAACTGAGACTGGTTCGAGTTGGTCTGACAGCACCATCTCGCGAAACATTCAACACTACCTCCAGCGCGGTTTGTACATCCTGAACGAGATTTAGACAGATTTCGGCAACATTCTGCAAACATCGGAAAGAACCTGTTCGACGAGCACTGACCATCCGTCAGCATGAGCATAGTCGCATCTAGTGTAATTGCATCTGGTTTTTACTCACACGCCTTCATCAGGCCCTCTTTGCCATTTGTGGCAATTTCAGTGCGATATCCGGCGTTTGAAAGATTGTGTCACAGCAAATCACGGACGTTTTGATCATCATCGATAATCAGGACCATTTTGCCATCGCCAACATTGCCGGCGACGGTCGAAGTGCTGTCTTGGACCGGTGAAGGTTAGCCTAGATTTGCGTTTCCAAGCACTTTCATGGTGAAAGTGGTGCCTTCGCCGATTCGACTATCCACGGTGACATCCCCACCCATTAAACGACTGAATTCGCGGGTGATGGTGAGGCCAAGACCGGTTCCACCAAAGCGCTTGGATGTCGATGAGTCCGCCTGCGTAAACGGCTCGAATATACTTTCTAATTGTTCTTCGGTCATCCCTATGCCTTGGTCTTGAACTTCGAAGACAATCAAATCACCTGCGCTACCGCGATCGCAGAATACGCTTAGGCTAATGGTCGATTCTTTTGAAAACTTGACCGCATTGGACAATAAGTTGAACAAGTTTTGGCGTAACTTGGTTATGTCGTTTTGCATCTGGGCGATCTCGTCGGACACTTGGATGTCCAAAACGCTTTGATTTTTTTTCGACAAGCGGCATAAAGGTATCCGCGACATCATTCAGAAGCTCGTTAACGTTAAATTCTTCGATGAACAATTCGATCTTACCTACTTCGACTTTGGAAAGATCGAGGATGTCATTAATCAGTCCAAGTAGATGTTTACCCGCGTTTTGAATTCTTTCGAGATCTGGGATGTAGTTTTCGTTTTTGTCATCGGCTACATCGTCGATCAGAAGTTCCGAATATCCGATGATCGCATTTAACGGCGTCCGAAGTTCATGACTCATATTCGCCAAGAACTGGGATTTTGCGCTATTGGCTTTCACTGCGGCGTCGAGGGCGATGCCCAGTTCTTTGACCAAAGCGTCCAGTTCGCTCGCAGCACGTTTTTGGATCGTAATATCCCGGCAGTAGACGTTCGTGTAGCCGTCTTCTGGAACCGGCCACAGCAAAATGGCATAAATCCGACCACCGACCTCGTACTCGAAATCTTGGCGCTGATCTTCGTCCAAACCCTTGGTGAGGTATTTGCGCCAATCCGTTCCCACATTGTCACCAACCTTTAGGTTTAGCGCATTGATCAATGGAGAGCTTGCCTTATTGGCATAAATCAGTTCGCTCTCATCGGTGATGCGCAACACCGGGTTGGGGTTCTGTTCGAGAATGCGCGCCAGTTCACGCATCTGGTTCTCGGCCTTAAGCAGATCGTTCAATGCTTTGGTATTAGCCAACGTCAGTTTGATACCGTTGATCGCGCTTTTTATGGTTAAAAACGTTAGCTGAGTAGTCGCCAGGACTGCACCCAGAAAAGTGAGTGTGTTTATATACCAATCCAGTGGCCCCCACAGCAGCATGGACAGCCAGGTCAGAAAAAGAAGTGGGCTGGAGAAGCCCAATGAAACCCTGAGTGAAAATGTTGTGGCTCCGCCAAACGCCCCGATAGCATCGAACAGATATAGCATCATTTGTTCATGAGTTGCCAACTGCGGCATCATGAAGAAGTTGAAACTACCCCACCCCGTCCCAAGCATTATCGATGTGATGAGAATAACCTTCAATCGGCGCCAGGAAATAGCCTTGGGTCTCGGCTTGTGACGCAAAGCGTAGTAACTTTGCATCCCCAATAGATTGATTACCAACAACATGACCAATGATCCGGTTGCAGCCAGCGTTAGGTTGGCGGTTCCGATCTGAAGCATCAGGACCGAAAATGAAGTCAGGAAAGAAAGGGCAAAGACTGGTGTTGCAGAAGCAACATCTAAGGCTTCGTGTATACGAAGTTCACCTTCGAATTTCTGTTCTGCGGTTTCTTGCAAATGACTGCCTCGAAGAATTTACATATTCTCTAATTTAGAGAATAGGCGCAGCATAAACTATGCAAGGCTTGATTTGGGACCGCAATGCTACGCTGAGTATGGCGCGGGCAGTCCTATTACATAGCTGTAGGAACTACCCACTAATTGAAGAGTGACACCCAAAGCGTACTGCCATCCAGAACTGGTTGAGGCGAGTTCTTAGTGTTCTCAAAACGAACGTTCAAAATTCGGTACAGCAGACCTTACTGCAATCCGCAGCGAAGGTCGGCAATCCTGAAGGTTTTTCGATGCGGGGCACGGCGCGACTTTTGCGGCCATTCGGTGGTGGCCCGCGTTGACAAACCTCGGAAGGAAGAAGCCGCGGGGGCTTGTATCAAACTATGGGGAAAGAGCGCAGGTGGTCGGAGCGATGGCAGCCAATAGCGTTGCTTTATGGGTGTAGAACGCCACCATTTTCATCTTGGGC
>JBLHMX010000221.1:0-4127 GCA_047622625.1 Paracoccaceae bacterium
CTTGCCGCCTACCGTGATGATTTGCGCCGCGCACAAGATACAGCCCGCGATGACGTCCCAGCCCAGGCGCCAAATGCACGGCCAGCTGCAGCGACGTTGACGCCAGCAGTTGCTCAGCATTCACCGCTAATATTGGTTTCTGAACAACGCATCGACGAAGTTTTGCCAAACGATGTTGAAGAATACGAAACGGAACCCCAACAAGAGGTCACCGCAACCGCTGGCAATTTGGCGTTAAAACCACAATACCTTCCGATGATTGAAGGTCCTGATGAAAGTGGCGAAATTCAGGGCATTCCAGCGGATGCCTTTTCCGACGCAACCAGCTTTTCGGATTTTGCTGAACGGATCGGCGCGTTTGAACTTACAGACTTGTTAGAGGCCGCTGCGGCATACACGTCGATTGTTGAAAACAAACAGCGGTTTTCGCGCGCACAAGTTATGTCAAAACTTGCCAAGCTGAATATCGGCGACGCCTACTCAAAAGAGGCTGGCCTACGTTCGTTTGGCAAACTGTTGCGCGAAGGTAAGATTTTACGGGTTCAGGACGGTCAGTTCGGCATTTCGAAATCTTCCCGGTTTTCTATCGCATCCCGCTATACCGAAGAATAAAACCGCAAGACCTCAGATATCGGGCGTGTCAGTTGTTTCCGCTGGCACGTCAGAGGCATTGCTTGAATTGGCTAAATCCCGGTCGACTGACTCTGGATCTGGTTGGCCAACGCCCCGAAACACGAATTTAAACGGCAAAATCCAGACAATCCCCAACACGACGTAAATCACCAGTTCCAAAATGAATGGCGGGCGGTCAAATTGAGCGACCAATACAATTGCCGCGACAATGTAAGCTGGCAGGCCAAAAAGCAGGATCAAAACTGACAAGCGGCGGCGGGTTTTGTATGACAACGCCATCAATCAGCAAACGGGTCAGTGACAAGAATTGTGTCTTCTCGTTCCGGCGAGGTTGACAACATTGCCACTGGACAATCGATCAATTCTTCGACGCGGCGGACATATTTGATCGCTTCGGCAGGCAGATCGGCCCAAGATCGAGCCCCTTCGGTTGATTCCGACCAACCTGGCATTTCCTCGTAGATCGGGGTGCAGCGCGATTGTTGGTCCGCGGCTGTTGGTAAATAATCCAACCGCTCACCGTCTAATTCGTATGCCACACAGATTTTCAAAGTCTCAAACCCGTCAAGGATATCGAGTTTGGTAAAGGCGATGCCATTAACGCCAGAAGTGGCACATGTTTGGCGCACCAAAACAGCATCAAACCAGCCACAGCGGCGTTTACGTCCTGTATTTGTGCCAAATTCGCGACCACGCACACCTAAGCGCTCACCGTTTTCATCATCCAGTTCGGCAGGAAAGGGCCCTTCGCCAACACGCGTTGTATAGGCTTTGACGATGCCCAACACGAAATCAATCGCACCCGGGCCCATGCCGGTTCCAGTGGCGGCTTGTCCGGCGATGACATTTGAAGACGTCACAAAAGGATAGGTGCCAAAGTCGATATCCAGCAATGCACCTTGCGCGCCTTCAAACAAAATACGTTTGCCGGCTTTACGCTTTTCGTTCAGCACTTTCCAAACTGGCGCGGCGTAGGGCAGAATCTGTGGGGCGATCTCAACCAATTTGGCCAGCAATTCGTCTCGGTCAACTTCTGGCATACCGAGGCCACGACGCAGGGCATCGTGATGGATCAACAAGCGATCAATTCGCAATTCCAACGTAGCACGGTCTGCCAAATCGGCTACACGAATAGCGCGGCGGCCGACTTTGTCTTCGTAGGCTGGGCCAATGCCGCGCCCTGTTGTACCGATTTTGGCAACAGAATTTTGGGATTCCCGCGCGCGATCAAGCTCGCCGTGAACTGGTAAAATTAATGGCGCGTTTTCTGCGATCATTAGGTTTTCCGGCGATATATCAACGCCTTGCTCACGCAGTTTGGCAATTTCGCCGATCAAATGCCAAGGGTCCAGAACCACGCCATTGCCAATAACCGACAACTTCCCACCGCGTACCACGCCCGAAGGTAGCATCGCAAGTTTGAAGACTTCGCCATCAATAACCAGCGTATGCCCGGCGTTGTGACCGCCTTGAAAGCGCGCGATTACATCGGCGCGTTCGCTGAGCCAGTCAACGATCTTGCCTTTTCCTTCGTCACCCCATTGGGCGCCGACAACGACAACATTGGCCATATTGAGCCTTTCCGGCAGCTTAGAAAATCCGATGCCTCCTATAACGGGGCGCGGGGTGGGGTTAAAGTTCTAAATCATCCGTAGAACGGATCGATACTGGACACATCACCGACCATCTGGCAGTAAATCGACAATTGTTGAGCTAACGAGAGTTTTCATGAACGGTTTTTTAATTCGCTGGGCTTTGGCCTTTGGCCTTTTGGCCCTGACATTTAACCCCACCAAGTGGAGCTATCTCAACTGGGTGACGGCAAATTACAAGTTAGAGCCAGCCATTTCGTTGTTGATCGGATTGTTGTTGATCGCCGGTTATATCATCTATTTGCGGGCTACGTTACGTTCGATTGGGTTGATCGGCATGGGACTGGTCGCAGCTATTGTTGCCGCTGGCGTATGGGTGTTAATCGATCTTGGGCTCTTACGCGTTGGCAGCAATGATCTAAAAATCTGGATCTCGCTTGTCGGCTTGTCATTTGTGTTGGGAATTGGCCTTTCCTGGAGCCATGTGCGCCGGGCAATTTCTGGCCAATCAGATATGGATGACTTGGGCGATTGAGGCCTTGCAGAACCCAGCCCAGCACCCTAAATACCAGCATCGAGGTGGTCCTTAATTAGGGGCCGCAATTAAGACCGCAAATTCTGGGACGTCCGCATGGAAAACATCATTCTGGTCATTCACCTGATACTGGCAGTCAGCCTTATCGCGGTGGTTCTGTTGCAGCGCTCCGAAGGCGGCGGCCTTGGCATTGGTGGCGGCGGTGGTGATGGTGCGATGTCGGGACGCTCGGCAGCGAACGCTTTGGGCACGCTTACCTGGATTTTGGCAATTGGCTTCATTGCAACATCTATTTCATTGACTGTTCTGGCCGCAAAGAACGCTGCGGGCGATTCTGTCATAGAGCGGCTTGGCTCAGAAGCAGCTGTTTCCGAAACACCATCTGGCTCGGGTCTTGACGGCAGCCTGTTGCCGCCGGTTGATACTGACGCGCCGGCAACCCCGCCAAAGGCAACAGAAGAACCTGCAGTAGAAGTCACCGAATAGCCAAATAAAACAAGGCAGTCCCGCCGGAACCTCGGCCAGAGGTCTACTAGGTGTTGTCTGATTTTTGCATAAATCTACAGGATATTGCGTGTCGGTGCTTGCTAAGTTGCACCGAATCTACTATATCTCAAATCCCGTGATATATGGGAAACCGAGCGCGGTTTTTACCCATAACCAACTGTTTTCGCGGGGAATTTCCGATCAATGGCACGATATATTTTCATCACTGGCGGCGTTGTATCCTCGCTTGGCAAAGGGCTTGCATCTGCGGCTTTGGGGGCCTTGTTGCAAGCGCGCGGCTATACCGTAAGGCTGCGCAAACTTGACCCGTATCTAAACGTTGACCCGGGCACGATGAGCCCTTTTGAGCATGGCGAAGTGTTTGTTACGGACGATGGCGCGGAAACTGATCTTGATCTTGGCCACTATGAACGTTTCACCGGCGTGGCTGCTCGTATGACAGACAGTGTATCATCAGGCCGGATCTATTCCACGGTTTTGGAGAAAGAACGCCGTGGGGATTATCTGGGGAAAACCATTCAAGTCATTCCGCATGTAACCAACGAAATTAAAGATTTCATCCGTATCGGCGACGACGAAGTTGATTTCATGTTGTGTGAAATCGGCGGCACAGTTGGTGACATCGAAGGGCTGCCGTTTTTTGAGGCGATAAGACAGTTCATTCACGAACGGCCACGTGGTGAATGTATTTTGGTGCATTTGACCCTATTGCCGTTTTTGGCGGCAAGCGGAGAACTGAAGACAAAACCAACACAACACTCTGTTAAAGAATTGCGGTCCATTGGTTTGGCTCCGGACATCTTGCTGTGCCGATCTGAACATGAAATTCCGGAAAAAGAAAAAGCAAAACTAGCGCTATT
>JBLHMX010000222.1:0-4073 GCA_047622625.1 Paracoccaceae bacterium
GTGAAGGCCTTGGGAGCCGAAGGCGAGTAAGGCCTTCACAAGTGGTTCGGCTGGTCGGAGCGGTTCACGCCGAAATCGGGTCAGAAAAACGGCCAATCTCCGAAAGCCCACACCCGGATTTAGCTATCGCCGCGCTCGCCGCATTGCGCTAGTCAAGTTACATACAACTTTTGGGGCGAAAATGAACAATAGCACGGCTTTCGGCCTTGGCGTCATCATCGTTGGTTTTTTTGTCGTCGACCAACTGTTTCTAGGATGGGACGCGCATATCTTCATTGGCCAAAAATTCCTTTTGTTGATCGATAAGATGGCCGTTTGGCGCTGACAGAAAATTTATCGAATCATTTGCCGAAAGGGGATTCACAAGTGATTCGGTTTGTGTCATGATTCGTTAAAGGTCGACAATCGAAGCGGCCTAAAAAGGCAGACAATGGGTTCCAAGCGTAAGAAATTGGCGGTTAGTGCGGTGGCGATTTTCGCTGTTGCGTTCTCCCTTGCCGCGTATTTCACGTTTGCAGCCGTTCAAGGGGATTTCGGGCTGTTCCGCCGGATACAGATTCAGGCGCAGGAACGTGACCTGACCCTTCAACTTGCCCAACTCAATACTGATATCGCAATTATGAAAAACAAAACCCGTCGTATGTCAGACCATTATCTTGATCTTGATCTGCTAGACGAGCAAGCCCGTAAGGTGCTGGGTCTTGCCCGAAGCGACGAAATTGTGATCCGCTGATCCTCCAAAAAAATTAGCGCAATATGTGCGATTTCCCCGAAAGGGGATTTTTTTTGCATTCTCGGAACTATTCGTATATAAAGTAGTTTAGTATTAAACTACTTTTCGGAAACCGCAGGAGCATCCCGCCGATGGCCGCCAAAAAACCAGCCAAGAAATCCAATACGTCCAAAGAAGAACTAATGGATCACTATCGCGAAATGCTGTTGATCCGACGGTTCGAAGAAAAGGCCGGCCAATTATACGGCATGGGTCTTATCGGTGGTTTTTGTCACCTTTACATCGGACAAGAGGCGGTGGTTGTCGGGTTGGAAGCCACAGCCAAAGACGGTGATCAGCGCGTTACCTCGTACCGCGATCACGGGCATATGCTGGCGTGTGGCATGGACCCAAAAGGCGTAATGGCCGAATTGACCGGGCGGATTGACGGCTATTCCAAGGGTAAAGGCGGAAGCATGCATATGTTTTCAGCCGAAAAGAACTTTTATGGCGGGCATGGCATCGTTGCGGCCCAAGTGCCCCTAGGCGCGGGCCTGGGTTTCGCCAACTGGTATCGGGGAAATGACAACGTGTCTTTCGCCTATTTCGGTGATGGAGCAGCCAATCAAGGGCAAGTGTATGAGACTTTCAACATGGCTGCACTTTGGAAATTGCCGGTAATTTTCGTAATTGAAAACAACCAATACGCAATGGGTACGGCGATGAAACGCTCAACCTCAACCGCCGACATTTATACCCGTGGTGAAGCCTTTGGCATCCCCGGCGAAGCGGTCGACGGCATGGATGTTTTGGCTGTCAAAGCCGCAGGCGAAAAGGCCACGGCCCACTGTCGCGCTGGCAATGGGCCTTACATTTTGGAAATGAAAACATATCGGTATCGGGGCCATTCAATGTCAGACCCAGCCAAATACCGGTCTCGCGAAGAGGTGCAAAAGATCCGCGAAGAGAAAGATCCGATCGATCATGTGCGCGATTTGCTGGTGCAGGGAAAGCACGCGACCGAAGACGAGTTAAAAGTCATCGACAAAGAAATCAAAGCCGTGGTTAACGAAAGCGCGCAGTTTGCGCAAAACTCGCCTGAGCCGGATCTATCCGAGCTTTGGACAGATATTTACGCGTAGGGGAACAACAACATGGCGATCAATATTCTTATGCCCGCTCTTTCACCTACTATGGAAGAAGGCACATTGGCCAAATGGCTTGTAGCCGAAGGCGACACCGTGGCCTCGGGCGACATTCTGGCCGAAATTGAAACAGACAAAGCAACTATGGAATTTGAAGCCGTTGATGAAGGCGTTATCGGCAAACTGCTGGTCGCTGAGGGTAGCGAAGGTGTAGCGGTAAACACACCAATTGCCGTTCTTCTGGAAGACGGCGAGGATGCATCGACAGAAGTCGAAACCAAGGCTGTCGCGTCTGCACCCTCCGCTGAAACTGCGCAACCAGCAGCGCCTACAATCATCGAAAACGATGCTGTTGCAGATACAGGTCCGGAAATTCCTGATGGAACCGCGATGAAATCTCAAACTGTCCGCGAGGCTCTGCGCGCAGCAATGTCCGAAGAAATGCGTGCGGATCAGGATGTCTATCTAATGGGGGAAGAGGTCGCCGAATACCAAGGAGCTTACAAAATCTCGCAAGGTATGCTGGATGAGTTTGGCCCTAAGCGCGTCATTGACACGCCCATCACCGAACACGGCTTTACGGGCATCGCTGTTGGCTCAGCTTTTGCTGGTCTGAAACCGATTGTTGAATTTATGACTTTTAATTTCGCCATGCAAGCCATTGATCACATTATTAATTCTGCCGCAAAGACCCTTTATATGTCTGGTGGTCAGATGGGCTGTTCGATCGTATTTCGTGGCGCAAATGGCGCGGCTGCCCGCGTTGGTGCACAACATTCGCATGATTACGCATCTTGGTATTCACAAATTCCCGGTCTGAAAGTCGTGATGCCCTATTCGGCGGCAGATGCAAAAGGCCTGCTGAAATCTGCGATCCGTGATCCCAATCCGGTCATCTTTTTAGAAAACGAAATCCTGTATGGCCGCAGCTTTGAAGTGCCGGAAATCGATGATTTCACAGTCCCAATTGGTAAAGCACGCGTTTGGCGGGAAGGCGACGACGTAACAATCGTCAGCTTCGGTATCGGCATGCAATACGCACTTGAAGCCGCGGATGAGCTGGCCAAAGACGGCATCAACGCCGAGGTGATTGACCTAAGATCGCTCAGGCCAATTGACTACGGCACCATCCTGAAATCAGTGCAGAAAACCAACCGCTGTGTGACCGTCGAAGAAGGCTTTCCCGTCTGTTCAATCGGCAATCATCTTTCGGCCAAAATCATGACGGAAGCGTTTGACTACCTTGACGCACCTGTCATCAATTGCACCGGCAAGGACGTGCCCATGCCCTATGCTGCTAACCTTGAAAAACATGCGCTTTTGACCACACAAGATGTGATTGAAGCCGTGAAAACAGTGACTTACCGGTAAGGAACGCGCAATGCCCATTGAAATTCTCATGCCCGCCCTTTCCCCAACAATGGAAGAAGGCACTCTTACCAAATGGCTGGTCAAAGAAGGCGATACAGTTGCCTCTGGTGACTTGCTGGCCGAAATAGAAACCGATAAAGCAACTATGGAATTTGAAGCCGTCGATGAAGGTGTGATCGGCAAGTTGTTGGTCAGCGAAGGCAGCGAAGGCGTCAAAGTTAACACGCCAATTGCCCTGCTTTTGGAAGACGGCGAAAGTGCAGATGATGCTGTCGTCAAGGCGCCTATGCCAACCCAAACCCCAACAGCTGAACTTGTTGTCGCAAAATCTGCGCCGACCGAACCCGTGCCTACACAGTCAAGTGTTTCAAAGGCAGACCCTGCGCAAACGCGCGTCTTCGCAACACCGCTTGCCCGGCGCATCGCCACCGACAAGGGCCTTGATCTGGCTCAAATCCAGGGATCTGGCCCCAAAGGTCGTATCGTCAAAGCCGACGTTCAAAATGCAACGGCGCAACCGAAACCTGCTCCGGCTGCTGCACCAACGCCTGCCCCGTCTTCGCCCGGCGCCGATCAAGTTAAAGCTGTGTATCAAGACCGTGAGTATGAAGAAGTCGCTCTAAACGGTATGCGAAAAATCATCGCCAAGCGCCTAACCGAGGCCAAGCAAACGATCCCGCACTTTTATCTGCGTCGCGATATTCACCTGGATGCGCTGCTAAAATTGCGCAGTCAAATGAACAAAGGACTGGAAACCCGTGGCATAAAACTCAGCCTGAACGACTATATCATCAAAGCTTGCGCAATGGCCCTGCAAGACATCCCCGATTGTAACGCAGTCTGGG
>JBLHMX010000223.1:0-3952 GCA_047622625.1 Paracoccaceae bacterium
TATCTTGTTGGGCCAGTATAAACCCTTGAAGAGCCTTGAGACCAGAGAGACATTCACCACAAAGGTCATCAACCTCAGCCGCATCTTGCCGATTTGCCGCTGTGTTCAACCTTTGCGCGACATGCTGCAAAGGCTGCGCGCCTATAGCGCCTGCGACAGAAACAAGAATGTGGGTTTGCGACCGGATTTCAGCAAGATCCAGACTTTTGCGACCCAGCCCGATCCCTTCGGCAACCGAGTCGGTATCCGCCAGCAACTTGCCCAGAAGTTCCGACAGTGAATCCTGCCCGATCGTTTCAACAAGCGTTGCAAATACGTCTTGATCCACGATCATGTCCGTGGCCTGTGCCGCGTCTGTAGAATTAGTCGGCTCCATGCGCATCCGCGATTTTGTACCGTTCATATAGCCCAGAATGGCCAGACCCAGTTCAGTAATGCTCATCACCGGTTTGGCGATAATCCCATCCGCCCCGGCACCATAAATCCGTTCGCGATGCTCGCGCATTACATAAGCGGTTAAGGCCACAAGTGGCATATTGCAAACGGGCGCTGGCATAGAACGTACGGCCTTGATCAACTCAAGTCCGGTCATGCGTGGCATTTCTATATCAAGCAAAGCCAGATCAAACCGTTCGCGCCCAAGCATCTCAAACGCCTCGATACCGTCTGATGCAACAGCGAATTCAGCGCCCATCGACCGCAGCATTTGAGTTGCCACCAACTGGTTGGTTTTATTATCTTCGGCCAACAAAATCCGCAAACCTGAAAGATCGACCTGTTTGTTTTGTACCAGTTGATGGCTTTTGCCTTCCCGACGCAACGCCCGATCAAACCAAGTGCTGTGAGGGATGGTAAGTTGGGCCTCGGCTCCACCCACCGCGCGGTTACTGATTGCAAGTTCGGCGCCCAGCACGCCCGACAATTCTTTGGCAATATATAGCCCCAAGCCACTGCCGGGTTTGTCTGCCCGGTCAGGGCGGCCTTGATATTCAAACAACCGTTCCAAGGCTTCGGGCGAAAACCCCTGGCCTTCGTCGCGGATCGTAAAACAAAGTGCTCTATCTGCACGGCAATCGACCAAAAGAACGACTTGGCCCACATCCGTGAATTTGATGGCGTTGCCAATCAAATTGGCAAGCACTCGGTCAAGCGAAACTCGATCAAGTGTAATAATCGCTGGCAACGAGGTCGAACTTTCAAGCGCGAACGTGATGCCAGTGTCCTTAGCCCGTCCGGCCCAGCGCTTGCGGGTATCATTCAAAAACTCTGACAAGTTGATATTGACGACGCTAGTCATCTGATTATTAGGATCAAGCGCGTCGTCGGACATGGTTTTATCCATCAGCCGGGCAAGTGCCTCACTGGCGACTTTTACGCGGTCAAAATGCGCCTGAGTTTCTGTGTCCAGTTTTTCTGACTCTACTAAACGCAATCCACCTAGAATATCAGAAAGCGCGGATCGCAGATCGTGCGACAACAACGAAAGCTGGTTCTGCGCCGATGGGCGCAGCTTTTCATTTTCTATAGGGCCGTCTGGTATGTCAGGGTTCACAGAAATTACTCTACCTCACTCATGCGTTCAGCGCGATACACAACTCCTTAAGTTGTATTAGCACTTCCTACATAACGCACATCATCCGAATCGGCAAGAGGAAGAGCTGGGGCAAGTTGCATGAACCTTGCTTGTTTTATCGTCGCGATATCTATGGGGATGTCGACAACGTCGTCAAAGTCATCAGGTACCATAGGCTGCCCGAGGGCCACCAAGAATGCTTCGGGATACTGTCGAGTATAGTCCTTCAGACAGTCTGACTCTTTGGCACCGCCAGCTTCCAACATAATCACATGCGGCAAAAACGGGCTGTCTTTGCCAACAAAGCGCACGTTTTCCGCCCGCAAGGCCGCCCGGCAAATCGCTTCAAGCGCCGAAGAATTACAATCAACCCGCACCATCAAAACGTCGACCGTAAACTCTTTCGCAGGCACGCTGACCAACACCGCGATACGATCGTCTGTTGGGTTGAACAATTTTGTGGTGCCACCCATACGGTCGATCAATCCACGCGAAACGGCTGGCCCCAATGCCTCGGAGGCAAAGCCATCCACGTTGCGGTTTGATGTGCCCATAATTAATTCCGGCTCCCACTCACCACCGATCAGCGAATAGTCAAATGATATCGCAGCCTCGATACGACCGGCGCGATATTCCAAATCAAGGGCAATATTGCTCGTGCCCGCGGTTTCCAAGAGATAAGTCGCCAAATGCGTAAGCGCTTGGCGCATGCGGGCGAAATCACCAATTACCTGATCCGGGCAATCAGGTGCAATTCGAGTTTCGAAAATGATGCCTTCACGGGACGCGATCGGCCCGAACATATCACCAATGGCCTCGACCAATTTCACAGGTTCATAGGGCTTGCTGTCCAATTTCAACTGGTCGTCCTGTAGTGCGGAAAAATCAAGGATATCGGCAAGCAATGAAATCATCTGCTGACCCGAACGCTCGGCCTGATCAACCAGCCGGTTTTGCGGCACGCTCAATCCTTGCTGTTTGACCAACGCCAAAAGCCCCAACACGCCATTCATCGGTGTCCTCAATTCGTGACTCATCATCGCCAAAAACTGTGATTTGGCCTGGCCAGCCTTTTTCGATATAACCAAAAGCTTTTGATTTACCCGCGCCAGATCGCGTAATTGACGGGTTTCACGTGCGAAGAAAAATATCATTAACAGGCTGGTAAATACCGCAATCCCACTGATCGCTGTCAACATAGTCGAGCTACGTGCCAGGTTCTCGCGTTGGATCGCCCTAACTTGTTCTTCACCGTGCAGCACCGAGCGGCTGAGACGGCGCAAATCACTGGCAAAAGGTGCAAATCCCCTTTCCAATCGGCGGCCCAGCTGTTCGTCGCCAACGCTTAATCCAACGATCTGCGGCTCAACCTTTTTCATTTGCGAAAACAAGGCCGCCACCGTTGACACCCTATCATCATAAGATCTTAAGCGCGCGCCGACCGAACCCTGCTGAAACAGCGAAATCCGGCTCCAGAGAATGTCGAACCTGTCGTTGACAACGGATGGGCCAAAGCCCGGATCCCCAGCCCCGAAATGTATCAGGCTGTCCTGGAACCGTAAAAGTTCAATTTCAATCTGCGCTGCTGACCACAAAATATTCTCGCGACCAGAATCGCGCATGGCAGCCACGTCTTTTCGCACCACAAAAAAACCTGCACCCGCCACCGAAATCGTCAAAAATATGACTACAAACCCGACAAGACGCGTGATCCCCGATGAACTTTTCACCTATACTCCAACTTGACCAGCTGCCAGATCAGGCGGCTGTTAAAGACTGGGTCGCGCAGTTCAATATGATCGCTCATTGGGTAGATCACCCAAACGGGGCCTTTTTCGCGTTTAGACAGCAACTCGCCATCCATACTCAGCGCCAAAATAGCATCGTATTTGTAAAACTCAGTGACATCCACTTCAACTTGATAGTCATTCGCGGCAGTAAATATCACATGCTGCGCGTCACCAGCACGGTAAAGTTGTAGAAGATTGCGAATTAACGGGCCCCGAAACACCCTTTCGCCATCAACAAATTCGTTCGATGTTGTTATCTCAACTTGGTCGAGCGCAAGCATCTCTTCCAGACTAAACGCCTTTTCGACATCGCCTGCGACTGAGGCAATTGTAAAAACTGCCTGAGCGTATAATGCGCCGCTAAAAACCGCGGCAACCATGAAAACAAGAAAACCAATGAATTGCTTCTTCATAGCCTCACCGTTCTAGTTATCTTAACCATGTTTTGCTGGATAAACTCAGAAAACACAACCATTTATTATCGTTCGGGTCTATCCAGACACACGCCTAACTTGCACCCAACCTTACAAGGTATATGTAAATTGTTCGTAAAAAATACATCACAAAGGTAGGCCAATTTTTTGCAAAG
>JBLHMX010000224.1:0-3948 GCA_047622625.1 Paracoccaceae bacterium
CTGCTCTTGAGGTTGATTTTACACCCATCAAGGCGGCGTTTGACGCCGTATTGGCCGACGCGCCACTGGACATTACCGCGCCGATTGATGCGGTTTTAGCGGTCAGAAAACCGCGCGGTGTTTGGCAACCAGCACTCATCGCGGCCTCGCTTGCTTTGGTCGTGGGCTTTGGGTTTGGGCAAGTTTTAGCACCAACTCCCAATGCACCGCCCCTTAAAAAGCCCGGTTGGTTGGCGGTGGTTGCCAGCTATCAGAACCTTTATTCCGCCAAGACGCTTGAAGGCGTGAACCCAGATGCGACCGAGATTGCGGGCGAGGTTCAAAGGGTTGCAAGCGCGCTTGGAACGGAATTATCGCCAGATCAATTGGTACTTCAGGGGCTGTCGTTTAAACGTGGGCAAGTGCTTTCGTTTAATGGCAAGGCGTTAGCGCAATTCATGTATCAATCGGAAAATGGAACACCGATTGCGCTGTGTCTGATTGCATCTGGCGCAGAAGATAAGGCCATATCGACCAAGCAGATTGGCGGCCTGAACGCCGCGATATGGCGCAAGAATGGCTTTGCATATCTGGTGATCGGGGATGAAACCGCTGAAACGCTTGCGCGTTTGGCAGCAGAGTTTGAGTCCCAGATTTAGGGCGACACCCAAACAGAAGGGTTGAAACCATGAAATACGAATGCAGCATTGAAATCGCCTGCCCACGCGCAGCCGTGGTCGCCTTGTTCAAAGACACAAGCCGAATGGGCGAATGGCAAGACGGTCTGATCAGCTTTGAACACCTAAGTGGTGAGCCAGCGACTAAAGGGGCAAAGTCCCGCATTCGCTACAAAATGGGCCGCCGCGAGATCGTGATGATCGAGACGCTGGAAAGCTGCGACCTGCCCGAAAGCCTTATTGCGATTTATGAGGCTGATAAAGTCTGGAACCGCAATGAGAATTGGTTTGTTGACCTAGGTGATACAACACGTTGGGACATGAAATGCGAGTTTCAATGTAACGGATTTGTCAAAATCCTTTCTGTGCTGATGCCCGGCATGTTTCGCAAGCAGACCATGAAAATGATGGGAAACTTTAAGGCGTTTGTTGAAGGGTAATGTCTGCTAATCGGGACAAAGCGACAATAATCTCGAAATCGTTTATTCTTTGGAATGACAGCAATAGGAGGCGACTATGTTTAAAAGTATCTGCCCTATCTTTCCGAGTAACGACTTCGAGCGGACCATTGATTTCTACCGGTTTCTTGGGTTTAGTTTGGCGCATCAATATGATGAAGAGGGTTACCTCATTTTAACCCGAGATAAAATCGAGTTGCATTTCTTTAGGTCACTAAATGTTGATCCAAAAACATCTGACCATGGAGCGTACGTAAGAGTTCAGAATGCAAACATTTTATCTGATGAATTCGCCCAAAAGGATTTACCTCAAGAAGGAATACCCAGCGTTGGGCGTGCAGAAGATAAGCCATGGGGTCTTTGTGAATTCGCTATCTTGGACCCAGATGGAAACTTACTGCGTGTCGGGCATATTTTGGATTAAAAAGTATGTGCCTTTGGGCCCAAACCGAACAAACACAACTTCATTAAGAAGAGCCGTATAAAGCCAATTTACGGATATAGTGCCACTCTCAAAAATCTTTTTTCATTTTCTTTTGAATAAAATCCTGTGCTCGGACGTTTACTATTTGAGCAGGGGGACATGCCCTGCCGTTAAACCTACTGGAAGGACAGTCACATGAAGAAATCTATCACATTCGCACTGATCGCAGCCCTTGGCTTTGCGGGCACAAGCCTGTCGGCGGCCGAAGCTTGGAAAACGGTTAGCACCAAAGCCGGCGAAGTTTACGCCGATACCAAAGGTCTGTCGCTATACACATTCCGCAAAGACAGCGCAGGCAAATCAAAATGCAACGGCGCATGCGCTGGTGCGTGGCCTCCTTATGTTGCCGCTGATGGTGCGGTAACGGTTGGCGATTGGACTTTGGTCAAACGCAAGAATGGTGACATGCAATGGGCATACAAAGGTGCGCCGCTTTACTATTGGGCTGGTGATCGCAAATCAGGCGATATCCGCGGTGAGGGCGTCGGCGGCGTTTGGGATCTGGCGCGGCCAGGCGTGCAGGCAAAATTATCAAAGAAGAAAGCGGCCTATACCTCGGACTACTAAGACAGTTTCCGTCAGGCCTCGCATCACCGCGCATTTGGTGCAACTTGTTCCCCAAAACAGTCACCACCTGACGACAGGGCCGCGTTCCAATGGGATGCGGCCCTTAATTTTTGTGGGATGAAAAATCGCGGCGTTGCAATATTCCAATTGGTTCAAATCCCCAGGCGCGAAGCGCAGATAGTTTTGATCGATTGAAAGGAATAATTAACCAAAAAGAAAGGTTTTCGCGGCAAGTTGGGCGCAAGGTACAGGTGGGGGCACCTATTACCTTCCAAGAAAAACTGCCTTGCCCGTGACTGTCGGGCAGGGCGGTTTAACTTTTGTCGCCAACATTTGCCGCAAATGCAGCTGTGAATTCAGCTTGCTTCGCAGGCCCTGTGTCGGTCTGAAAGTTCTCTTTCCAATCAGCGCTCGACATGCCGTAAAATGCGACACGGCCTTGTTCTTTTGACATCACGATACCGCGCTCAACAGCAGCTTCCTGATACCATCGCGACAGGCAATTTCGACACATACCTGTTAGGTTCATCATGTCGATGTTTTGCACATCAGTGCGCTTTTCCATCAGATGTTCGCGCAGCCGGCGAAAAGCGGCGGCTTCAAGTTCTATTTGGGTTTGTGCGTCCATCAGGCGCTCCTTTTCAAAGCAGGTTGTCGGGCAATAATTTCGGCCAGCATTGGGGCTAGGCGTTCGGCCCAGACTATTTGTTGGTCTGCGGTTTCAATCAAGTCATTGCGAATTTCGATCAGAACATTGGGTCGATCTTTCGCCAAGGCGTGGCGATCAATGCTGTCGCCAACCAAATGCCCACCATAGGGTTCGTTTTCGCCAACGCATAAATCTGGTTCTGCTTGCAATCGCTTTAGCAAAGGCGCTGCCAGCACTGTGTCGTGGTGATGCAGAACACCGATATGCCATGGTCGTTTGGGGCGGCCTGCAAGTTGCGATGTAAAGCTATGGATCGCGACGATCATTGGCGCGGCGCGGCGATTTAACAGATCGCGAACTGCCGCGTGATAGGGTCGATAACAGTTTTCAAGTCGCCACAGCCTTTGCGCCTTGCTCAGGTTTCGATTGCCGGAAATTATTGTGCCGTCATAAAGTTGCATAATTAGCGTCGGGTCATCTTCGCCGCGATTGGGATCAATCACCAAGCGCGAAAAGCCAGACATAACAAGTGGCGCCGTCAAAAGCTGCGCAAGATGTTTGCTTACACCTGCGGCGCCGATGTCATACGCGATGTGACGTTCCATTTCACCAGTTGGAAGTCCAAGGCCGCCAATTTCATCAGGCACATTATTGCTGGCGTGGTCGCAAGTTACGACGACATCGCTTAGGCGATTTTCACCAATGATCGTGACTGCAGAGTCAAATTTCGGCATCTGGATTTCCTTCACGCCATAGATACCCGTTCTTGCAGCAGCGACAAGGTGCCAGTTGCACCTTATTCTGAATTGCGCCACAGAGGCGCGTTATGGCAATATGTGGCCGTGCTTCGGATTTGGATTGGAATAATATGAGACGCCTTCGCAGTGTAAAGGTTGTGGCCACGCTTGGGCCTGCCTCGGACGACAAGAAAACCATTCGTGCCCTTTATGATGCGGGCGCAGACGTTTTTCGTTTGAACATGAGCCACGGAACCCATGACGAATTGCGCGTGCGTCACAAAATTATTCGCGACGTTGAACGTGACGTTGAACGGCCGATCTGCATTCTGGCGGATTTACAGGGGCCGAAATTGCGTTGTGGCGTTTTTGCCAATGGGCCTGAAATGCTGGAAAA
>JBLHMX010000225.1:0-3872 GCA_047622625.1 Paracoccaceae bacterium
CCTCCCAACAAAATTTGATTTTGCTCGATGCAAAAGCCATGTTAACCTGCGATATGTTCATACGTCCTGTTACCCAGCGGGATCACGCGAAAATCCCCCATTTGGTCGAGGCCGCTTTTGGCCGCCACGACGAAGGTCTATTGGTTGACCAACTGCGGCGTAACGACGATATTGCGGTTGAGTATGTCGCTACTGACCGCGATGAACTGGTCGGTCATATCGTCTTTTCGTGCATGATCGCGCCTGTTGGCTGCCTAGCCTTGGCACCCTTATCTGTTCATCCGGATCGCCAAAAGACGGGCATTGGCTCAACCCTGATCCGCATTGCGACCGAAGCTGTGGAAGAACAGGATTGGATCGCGGCATTTGTGCTTGGAAATCCGTCTTATTACAGCCGCTTTGGCTATGACGTCGAACTGGCGCAGGGCTTTGACACCCCTTACCCACCCGAATTCACTGCAGCCCGAGTATTTGACGAGGCCACCTATCGCTCACTTCCGCGCGAGTTGGTTTACCCCCCTGCATTTTAGGCTGGTCGCTTGTGCAAAATCGTGCAGGATCGGGTCATGACACGCATTTTTCTTCTGACATCTCTGACTATGCTGGCCTTTGCTGCCAATTCGATTTTGAACCGGCTTGCGTTGGCAGATGGTCTTATCGGGGCATCGGGGTTTGCGTTGGTTCGGGTTTTGTCAGGGGCTATAATGCTGTCAGCACTGGTGTGGTGGCAAGATCGAAAACCTTATGATTTTTCCGAAACCTCGCTGTTTTCCGTCATTAGCCTGTCGACTTATGTGCTTGGATTTACCTATGCATATCAAAGACTTGACGCGGGAACGGGGGCGCTAATATTGTTTGGCATTGTGCAGATCACAATGTTTACAGGCGCTGTAATTTCCGGCACCAACCCGCGTCTTAGCCAGTGGCTTGGCGCGATTATTGCCTTTGCTGGCTTGGCCTATCTACTTGCCCCGGCCGCGAACGCGCCCGATACGATGGGTGCAATTTTGATGGCGGCAGCGGGCATAGGGTGGGGGTATTACTCGCTTTATGGGCGCGGTGTAATTCGGCCTTTGCAAGCGACGGCCGGGAATTTCTTGCTGTCCTTACCGCTTGCCGCGATCGCATGGTTTGTTGTCACGGATGAAGTTTCGTTAACCAGCGCCGGCGTTGGTTTAGCAGTCACGTCAGGTGCGATCACATCGGGGCTTGGTTACGCCTTGTGGTATGCAGTTCTGCCAAAGCTTGAAGCGGCTCAGGCAGCAATTGCCCAGTTAACCGTACCGTTAATCGCCCTTGGCGCGGGCGTCGTTTTATTGGGCGAAGGCGTTGACCTTAAATTCATGATCGCGGCCTTAGTGATCCTTGGCGGCGTCAGTATTTCGATTTTTCGGTAAATGACGTTGCGTCGTTGCCAATGGTGTTGTGGAAACTTCGGTTTGACTTAACTAAGTATCAACCATGAAAATAAAGCTTACATTATTGGCACTGGTCTTATTGATAGTGACGCCCGTGACATTGGTGTTTCTAGTCCCCGCGCCACAAATCATGGGGTCGGAATGCGTGGTTTTGCTGCATGGGCTTGCGCGTGGTTCCAAATCACTTAAGCCGATGGAATTGGCGCTAACTGCGGCCGAGTTTCAGACAGTAAACGTATCATATCCATCTACCGCAACTTCAATCGAGCAACTGACTAAAACGGTGATCCCAAAGGCGCTGAAAGCCTGCGGCAACTCTCGGGTGCATTTTGTAACGCACTCGATGGGTGGAATTCTTGTGCGGGCTTATTTGGCGGAAAACACACCCTTAAACCTTGGCCGTGTGGTCATGTTGGCCCCGCCTAATAAGGGCAGCGAGGTCGTGGATGCCTTCAGCGAGATAGCGCTGTTTGAATGGCTAAACGGCCCTGCAGGTTTGCAGCTAGGCGTTGATAGCGTGCCGACTGCGCTTGGTCCGGCGGATTTCGAGCTTGGTATAATTGCTGGCAATGCCTCGATCAGCCCCTTGTTTTCTTACATGATTGATGGTGTTGATGACGGCAAAGTTTCGGTTGAAAGTACCCGTCTTGAAGGCATGACTGACCATATCGTCATGCCAAGCACACATACATTCATGATGCTGAACCCGTATGTGATTGCCCAAACCATAACGTTTTTAGAACAGGCCGCGTTTGATCGGGATTTGTCGTTGACCGATTTTGTACAGGATAAATTGCCCTAAGATACTTGCGATTTTTGGTGTCTGGAGAACAATGAAACCTATTTGGGGCCTGTGATCTTATTGATGTGGCCCATTTTTCGTCCCGCCCGCGCTGATGCTTTTCCATAAAGATGTAGGCCTGTGGACATGTCGCGGGCCATTTCTGTGACTTTTAGGGCCTCGTCGCCAATGAGGTTCGTCATTGTCACGTTTGAATGGCGCTGCCCATCACCCAAAGGCCATCCGGCAATGGCGCGGATGTGTTGTTCGAACTGGTCGATGACGCATCCATTTTGTGTCCAATGACCAGAATTATGCACACGCGGCGCAATTTCGTTGATGATTAAGCCATTTGTGGTGACGAATAATTCAACACCCATGACACCGACATAATCAAGGGCATTTAATATGCGCCCGGTCAGAATAATCGCGTCTGTGTGTTGGACGGAATTCAGATTTGCCGGAATGATTGTGGTATCTAAAATGCCGTTCTGATGGACGTTTTCACCGGGATCAAAGCACACCACAGCCCCGTCGATGGAACGCGCGCCAATGACTGAAACCTCGTGACTGAAATCAATAAAGCCCTCCAGAACCGCAGGCGCATTATTAAGGGCAGTAATAGCAGATTTGGCCTGATCAACCGAAGTGATACGTGCCTGCCCTTTGCCGTCATAACCAAACCGACGGGTTTTCAGAATGGCCGGTGTGCCGATGGTTTTCAAAGCGGCATCAAGATCGGTCAGACTGTCAATCTGCGCGTAGGGCGCAACGGTCAGCCCAAGGCCGCTTAGGAATTCCTTTTCCAATATCCGGTCTTGCGAGGCAGCGAGGGCCCGACGACCCGGCCGAACGGCGCAAATCGCTTCGATCTGATCCAAAGTTTCGGGTGGGATATTTTCAAATTCATATGTGACCACGTCAACTGATTGAGCAAAGGCGTGAACAGCAGCGACATCGGTATAATTTGCCGTTGTTACTTGATCAGCAACCTGACCCGCTGGCGGTTCTGCGCCTGGTTCAAAAATATGAGTTTTAAGACCAAGACGCGAAGCGGCCACCGATAGCATCCTGCCAAGCTGTCCGCCGCCAAGAATTCCGATGGTAGATCCGGGTATTAACGGCTTAGTCGTCACTTGGCGCATCCGGGATTGAGGCCGAAAGATCAGCGCGCCATTGATCAAGTTTCGCCGCAATCGCCGCGTCAGAATTGGCCAAAATTGCCGCTGCCATCAAGCCAGCATTTGCCGCGCCAGATGCCCCGATGGCCATAGTACCAACCGGAAATCCTTTGGGCATTTGCACGATAGAATACAGCGAGTCCACACCCGACAAGGCCTTGGTTTGCACAGGCACGCCAAGCACGGGCACGCGGGTTTTTGACGCCATCATGCCCGGTAAATGCGCCGCCCCACCAGCGCCTGCAATAATGACTTGCAGGCCGCGATCCACGGCCGTGCGTCCATAGGCCCACAGACGATCAGGGGTGCGATGGGCCGAAACGATCTTGGTTTCAAAAGCAATGCCAAGTTCATCTAAAATGTCGGCGGCGGCCTTCATCGTGGCCCAATCGGATTGACTGCCCATGATGATGCCGATTTTAATGTTGATCGCTGCGTCAGGCATAATAACCTCAGAATTTCATTGATTTTCGCCTACAGCATCACATGCGT
>JBLHMX010000226.1:0-3745 GCA_047622625.1 Paracoccaceae bacterium
CCAATTGAATCACAACTTGCTGAAATCACTCAACTAGTTTTGGTTCAGACACTTAGAGGGAATTAACGTCGACGAACCAGAATTTGATTATTGGCTTTCGGCGGAACGCGCGGCTGTGCAAACCGACAAGATATCCTTTTTGACTGAATTGGTCGATCGCTGTCAGCGCGACACGCGGATTGATGATGCCCTTCGGTACGGCACTCAACTTCTGACTTTAGACCCGCTTCATGAACAAATGCACCGCACGTTAATGCGGCTTTTTGCGGGGCAGGGACGCCATGATGCCGCCTTGAAACAGTTTGAGCTGTGCAAACATAAACTGTTAGAGCAACTGCAAACGCAACCCGATCAGGCGACATTGGATTTAGTGGCCGAGATTAAGGCCCAGCGGCGAGCGCGCGTTAGTGCGCCAACGCAGAACGACAAAAGACCGCAATCAACGCCAGCGACAGACAATTTTAACGATGTGATCGGCCTTGATTTCAGCATCCCGGACTACCCATCGATTGCCGTGATGCCATTTTCGGTCGCCAACGGCGAGCTGGACCAGGAAGTTTTTGCAGAAGGTATCAGTGACGATATTACGACTGCATTATCGAAGATCGACCGCTTGCTGGTTGTAGATCACCGCTCGACCCTAACCTATAAGGGGCAAGCACCTGACGTTGGCACGATTGGTGCCGAACAAGGTGTACGCTATGTTTTGGAAGGCAAAGTCCGGCGGGCAACTGGCCGTGTGCGGGTCGTGGCCACGTTGATCGACACCCAATCAAATCAGACGATTTGGGCGGATAAGTTTGATCGCGACCTTGCGGATGTATTCAAAGTTCAGGACGAACTGACCAAAGAAATAGTCACCGCAATGGATGTGAAACTGCGCACCGGCGAGCAGCATCATATTTGGTCAAGCGGCACTGATAATATCGAAGCATGGGAAAGCGTGCGTTTGGCGACCGACGCAATTTTGGGCGGATCGAAAGAGACCGAACAACGCGCGCGCGAATTGATTGAACACGCACTTAAGCTGGATCCCAATTATGCAAACGCATGGGCAATGCAGGCGCGACTGTATTTTAACGAAGCTGATGTTGGCGGGGGCATCAAAAGTGCCGAGCATTTTGAACGATCGCAAGCAGCGGCCTTTGAAGGCGCTTATCGTGCGTTGGAAATTGATCCCGGATGCGCCGAAGCATTTGCCGTGCTCGCGCTTATCCATTTGAATGCGGATCAACACGACTTGGCCGTGGCGATGACGGAAAAGGCAATTGAATTGGCGCCAAACAGTGCGGAAATACTTGGTGGTGTGGCGTCGGCCGTGATGCGAAAGTCTGGTTTTCCCGAACGCGGTGCCAAATACGTCAGGCGGGCCATGCGGCTTTGTCCGTGTTATCGCCCGGGTTTGTTGCGTGCTTTGGGTCACAATTACAGGCTGTCTGGCCGACTGGAAGAAGCCGTTCTTTGCTATCGCGAGTCGATCAGGCGAGAGGCAGGGTATCTGGCGGCGCATGTTAACTTGGCGTCTGCGCTGGGCGAACTGGGTTGGTTAACCGAGGCAAAAGAGACCGCCGCCGAAATTATTTCACGCGAACCGCGTTTCTCAATTGAAGAGTATGCAGGTGGCTTATCGTACCGCCGACCATCAGATCTAAAGCGTATTGTTGACGGGTTGCACGGCGCTGGTTTGCCAGAAGGGCCGCCAGAAAATGCCCTGCAATCAAGCCCCGCAAAGCCATCAGTTGCGGTGTTGCCCTTTGCCAATCTAAGTGGCGACTTGTCGCAAGACTATTTCAGCGACGGTATTACCAGCGATATCATTACTGAATTATCAAGGTTCAAAACGCTTTTTATTGTCGCGCAGCATTCGTCTTTTGCCTTCAAGGGGCAACGGATCGGAATACAGGAAATCGCAGAAAAACTTGGTGTGCAATATGTTGTCGAAGGCAGCGTTCGCCGCGCTGGTTCAGCTATCCGTATATCGGTTCAACTGATCGAAGCCGAGACAGGCCATCACGTGTGGGCAGAGCGATATGACCGCGAGCTGAATGATATTTTCGCGGTTCAAGATGAACTGACGCGCAGCATTGTTGGTGTGCTGCCGGGTCGCGTTCAAGGTGATGTTGCCGACCGGGCGGCGCGCATGCCGACGACCAACATGAAAGCCTATGAGCTGATGTTGCAGGGAAAACAAATGCGCGACGGGCTTGACGCGGAAAGCACGGCAAAGGCCCGTCTCTTGATGGAAAAGGCACTGGCGCTCGATCCAAATTATGCGCGGGCCTATATGTATTTGGCTGACACTTATGTTGTCGATCTTTGGTTGGGTTTGGCTGACGAAGGTGCGTCGCAAAAATCGCTTCAACTGTCACGCAAAGGCGCTGGGCTTGATAACAATGATGTCTACATCCAAGACCAGCTTGGGTTTGCGTTCTTATGCGAGGGCTTGTGGGACGATGCAGAACTTCAATTCACCCGGACACTTGCACGGATAGTCAACGAAGCGGAGTCAATGGCGTGGTGCGGTTATGGGTTTCTATTGCTTGGCCACGAGGCCAAAGGCTTGGAAGTTGTGACTGAAGCTATGCGGCTGGACCCGCTTCACGCGCCTGCGGTTAATTGGATATTGGGGCAGGTTCAATTCTTTTCCGGCGATTATACTGGCGCCATTCGGGCCTTGATTGGCGAGGCTTTGCTAAATTCGCTGGCGCATGCGTTTCTTGCCAGTTCTTACGCCCATTTAGGCAAGATTGAAGAAGCACAAAATGCCTTGGCCAAATTTGTCCAAGTTCGGCAGGCGGAACTTGCTAGCCGGGGCCGTGGTCTGGGTGATGAAACTATCGCGAGCTTGGTCGCGGCTTACAAGCCGATGTGGCGAAAAGACAGCAGCTTGGAACATTTGGTCGACGGGCTGCATAAGGCAGGCTTGCCGTATCAGTAGCGCGCCATTTAGTTGCAAATACCAGACTATGTTACATGCAGGCTTTTGGCGTGGTCAGCATCTGTGCTAATGCGAACATATAATTGGCGATTACCAAGGATTACAGCATGGCAACTGGGCGAAAACTAAGCGGCACATTCCGCGCGTTTATCGAAAAGCAACCTGTGTTTTTCGTTGCAACGGCGGATCAAACTGGTCGCGTGAATGTCTCGCCCAAAGGGATGAACACGCTTAAGGTTGAAGACGATAATCGCATTGTCTGGTTAAACCTTTCCGGCAGCGGCAACGAAACAGCAGCCCATGTGCAAGCCACTGGTCGCATGACGTTAATGTTCTGTTCGTTTGAAGGGAATGCCCTGATCCTGCGGGTTTATGGGCAAGCAAAAACCTATCATCCGCGCGATGCCGAATGGGAAACCCTGATTTCGGGCTTCCCCAAGCTTGGCGGCAGCCGTCAGATATTCGAGCTGACTATTGATCTGGTTCAAACGTCCTGTGGCACGGGTGTACCGCTCATGGATTTCCAAAAATCCCGCGGAGAAGACGAACTTGAACCCTATTATAATGAAATGGGGACCGAAGGCGTGAAAGACTATTGGCAGCGCAAAAACATCGAGACAATTGATGGCCGCCCGACAGGTATTTTTGAAGATCTGTGACCGAAAAGGCTGATAGTCGATATGTTTTTGTGACGCTGATCATTTAACAACTTGGCACGCCTATGTTTCAACCAATGCCAGTCTGTCACAATACCGAACAATATCTTCGCGTTTCAACTGCCCTTTCAACCCAAGGCACACGACCCCA
>JBLHMX010000227.1:0-3641 GCA_047622625.1 Paracoccaceae bacterium
GAAAGGCCGACCAAAACAGCATCTTTCACCTTTAGCGCATCCATCAATCCGGCCAAGTCAGCAACCAGATCACCCATGAAATATGGGGCGTCAGGGCCTGACGATAGGCCATGTCCGCGCTTGTCGTATCGTATGATGCGCACGCCTTCCGGCAAAAGCGGTATGACCTGATCCCACAGCCGAAAATCTGTGCCTAATGAGTTGGCAAAGACCAAGGCCTTGCCATCTATTGGCCCCTCGTCGCTGAAATGCAGGGTGACACCGTTTACATCGATCATGTTCATCGCGAAGCTCCAACCAGAATTATGTCAGTTTTGACGTTGGGGAATGAAGATGCAAGCCGCATTAAAGGGGATGACATTGGCAGAAAACCCGCTTTAACTCGGGCAGGTAAAACTTTGGAAAGGTCTGGGAATGAAAGCTGCTGTTTGCCATGAATTTGGCGCGCCACTGGTCGTGGAAGATATTGCCCTAGCCGCGCCGAAAAGGGGTGAAGTCGCGGTTAAGCTGGCAGCCTGCGCGATTTGTCATTCTGATATCTTATATGCCGAAGGCGCTTGGGGCGGGCATTTGCCTGCTGTTTATGGCCACGAAGCATCGGGTTATGTGACGTCGATTGGCGACAGTGTCCGCGGTTATGCAGTTGGTGACACAGTTTTGGTGACGCTGATCCGATCATGTGGCCATTGCGTTTCGTGTTCGGGTGGCCATCCCGCGCGGTGTGAAACTGGCGTTGATCGCGTTCATGGCCCACTGAGCACGTTGACCGGAGCGCCCATCGAGCATGGCCTACAAACCGGCGCGTTTGCAGAAAGTGTGGTTGTCGATCAAAGCCAGCTTGCCAAAATTCCGACGGACATTCCGATGGATGCCGCTTGTCTGCTGTCTTGTGGGGTTATCACTGGGGTTGGGGCTGCCACCAATACGGCGTCGATTGAACCGGGTTCGACCGTCGTTGTGATTGGCGCCGGAGGTGTGGGCCTGAACGCCATTCAAGGGGCAGCGATTTGCGGTGCGTCTAAAATCATCGCGGTTGATCTGTCTCAAGAAAAACTGGATGCCGCGATGGAGTTCGGCGCGACCCACGGTGTTTTGGCAGGTGAAGAGAAACCACACAGAACCGTCAAAAAGTTGAACGGCGGACGCGGCGTGGATTATGTGTTGGTAACGGTTGGTGCTATCCCAGCCTATCAATCCGCGACCAGATATTTAAGCGTTGGTGGCACGGTTGTGATGGTCGGCATGCCACCATCGGGCAAGGCAATGACGATTGAACCAGTGATGATGGCCGCAAGTTCGCATACGTTGATTGGGTCAAACATGGGAGATGCAAACTTGCGCCGCGACATACCCTATTTGATCGAGCTCTATCAACAAGGCCGCTTGAAGCTAGATGAATTGGTCACGCGCAGATACAAGCTGGAAGACATCAATGAAGCGATCGCCGATACGGTTGCAGGCAATGCGCGGCGCAATGTGATTGTGTTTGATTGAGGCGCAACAAGGAACATTTAATATAATGAACCAAAGCTTGGCACTTACTGCGCTTGTCGTACAAGGCTATGACGAGGCTATTGCGTTTTACGTTGACGTACTAGGTTTTTCGCTGATTGAAGATACTTACCAACCCGAGCAAGACAAGCGCTGGGTTGTAGTGAAGCCAAAAGGGGACGGAAATACATCCATTTTATTGGCGCGAGCGTCTACTTCTCATCAAGAAAACTACATCGGTGATCAGTCTGGCGGACGTGTGTTTCTGTTTCTTCAGACGGACAACTTTCAAAGAGACTATGAATTTTACAAAAGCCGTGGCGTAGAATTTACAAGATTACCACTGAAAGCACCCTATGGCACAGTTGCGGTTTTCAAAGATTTGTATGGCAATCTTTGGGACCTTGTTCAGTTTACTTAAGTGCTTTTTGGCAGTTGTTAATGACCACCAATCCGCCCCAGTTGAATGTCGTAATCCACAACCAAACCATAATCCGGGTCGTCGTCATTTTCGACCACCAATTGCCCGGACTTGGTCAGCAATTTGTGGCAATCGCGCGATAAGTGCCGCAATTGAACGCGCTTGCCCACAGCGGCGTAATTGCCTGCTACAGCCTCAATCGCCTGCAGGCCGGATTGATCGACAATACGGCTGTCGATGAAATCAAGGATCACCAACTCTGGGTCATTTTTAGGATCAAAAAGCTCTTGAAAATGGGTGGCCGAACCGAAAAACAACGGCCCTTCGATTTCATAAACCAACGCACCTTTTTCTGTCACCGACGGGCGCGCATTTGCGTGAATACGCGAAGCCGCGTTCCACGCATAAACAAGGGCCGAAACGATCACGCCAACCACAACTGCAATTGCCAGATCCTCGGCCACAGTAACGACCGTTACCAGAATAATCACTAACGCATCAGATTTGGGAACAATGCGCAGGATGCGCAGGCTTTGCCACGCGAAGGTTCCGATCACGACCATGAACATAACGCCGACGAGGGCGGCAAGCGGGATCAATTCGATGATCGAGCTGGCAAACAGGATGAAGATTAACAGAAAAAGTGCCGCCGAAATACCGGACATTCGTGTACGTCCACCGGATTTGACGTTGATCATCGACTGGCCGATCATCGCGCAACCGCCCATGCCACCAAAGAAACCGGTGACCGTATTGGCCGCGCCCTGAGCGATACATTCTTGGCTCGCGCCACCTCGCTGGCCCGTCATCTCGCCCACAAGGTTCAAGGTTAGCAAACTTTCGATCAGACCAATCAACGAAAGTATAACGGCAAATGGCAGGATGATTTTCAGCATTTCCAGATCAAACGGCACGTCTGGAATAGCAAATGTCGGCAAGCCACCTTTGACCGACGCCATGTCGCCAACACGCGGCACAGGCAGATCAAAAAAGATCGCGACGGCGGCAACAACGCCGATTGCCACCAAAGGGGCAGGGATCAGTTTGGTGAATTTCGGTGTTACCCAGATCAAGGCCATTGTGGCACCAACTAGTGACAGGGTCACCCATAGGGCGCTTCCGGTCATCCAGATTTCATGCCCAGACGTGTCGACGGTTTTGAATTGCTCAAGCTGGGCCAAAAAGATGACAATCGCCAAGCCGTTCACAAAACCCAGCATCACCGGATGCGGCACCATGCGAATGAATTTACCCCAGCGCAGAATGCCAATAGCGATCTGGATCAAACCCATCAGAACCACGGTCGCGAACAGATACTGCACGCCGTGTTGCGCCACCAAAGCGACCATAACCACAGCCAAGGCACCTGTTGCACCAGAAATCATCCCGGGGCGACCGCCGAACACGGCTGTTATCAAACCAACGATGAAAGCAGCATAAAGCCCCACGAGCGGGGCAACTCCTGCAACGAACGAAAATGCCACGGCTTCGGGCACCAAAGCCAAAGCAACGGTGAGACCGGACAAAATTTCAATGCGCGACTGTGACAGCGTGAATGCAGGGAGCGTCGGCGCGGCACCTGCTGGTTTAAGCCGGCGGGTAAAAGCGGATAGCAAATTTTTGTAAGGCAAGGTGGGTCCAGTTCACGGCAGGTTCTGAGCGCGTACATGCCTGATCGGGCCATGAATGAAAAGGGCGCAAGTTGTGTGCTAAGAAATGGCCGCTGATG
>JBLHMX010000228.1:0-3434 GCA_047622625.1 Paracoccaceae bacterium
CGATCTTGCGTTCAGCTGTTCGGCCAAACGGGTCGAACGCAGACCCGCGCAGAAATTTAAGGCGCGCAAGAACGCCAAAAGCATGCAGAACCCACGGGCCAAACTCGCGTTTCTTTGGGCGTCCATCGCTGGTTTTGCCGCCAAGAAAGGGTGGCGCTAAATGAAATTTTAAATTGGCAGTGCCTTCGAATTCAGCCGCGACCTGGTTCCTGATCGAATTTGAATGAAGGCGCGCCACTTCATACTCATCCTTGTAACTCAATAGCTTATGATAACCCTTTGATGTAGATTCACGCAGATCTGGTACTGCATCGACACGCGCCAAAAACTTTTCTGCTAAAGCATCGCTTTGGTAATTTCGAAGATGATCGACCCGGATGGCGATCTTTTCATCTGCAGACTTTGGTTTTGTGATCACATTTTTGATCAAAATATTTGCCGCCTCTTTCGGATGTTCGACGGCCCATCTACCAAGTTCAAACGCGCGTTGGTTGTTCTTAATTGCTGTGCCGTTCAGTTCAACGGCGCGAGTTATAGCCGAATGTGAAATTGGCACCATGCCGTTTTGCCACGCCGCCCCCAAAATCATCATGTTCGAATAAATCGAGTCACCTAGCAGCCGCTTGGCCAATTCAGACACATCGAAAAAGTCGACGCTTTCTGCGCCAAGGCGGGCTTCTAACGCCAGTTGCAAACGATCGGTTGGGAGCGCGAAATCCGTATTTCGGGTGAAATCGCCCGTAATAATCTCGTGGCTATTTACCATTGCGCGCGTGCGCCCGTGACGCATGAGACCAATAGTGCTTGACCCGGCTGTCGTTACCAAATCGCCACCAATCACCGCATCAGCCTCGCCTAATGCGACCCGTATTGCGTTGATATCTTGGGGATTATTGGCGACGCGACAGTGAATATTCACGGCCCCACCCTTTTGCGCAAGGCCAGCCATTTCCATCATACCGGCACCCTTGCCGTCTAGATGAGCGGCCATAGCAAGGATTGCGCCGATTGTCACAACGCCAGTACCGCCAACACCTGTGATCACAAAATTATAGGTTCCGTGAATTTCAGGTAAGGTTGGTGTCGGTAAAATTGGAATATCAATGGCTTGGCCAATCGATTTTCGCACTTTTGCACCAGATACAGTAACAAAAGAGGGGCAAAATCCGTTGACACACGAAAAGTCTTTGTTGCATGAAGACTGATCAATCATCCGTTTGCGGCCAAACTCAGTTTCCAGCGGCACGATGGAAACACAGTTGGATTGCACCCCGCAGTCGCCGCAGCCTTCACAGACATCGGGGTTAATAAATATTCGCTTGTCCGGATCAGGAAACAACCCGCGTTTGCGGCGTCGACGTTTTTCGGCAGCGCATGTTTGCACATAAACTATGGCAGATACGCCTTTGTGTTTGCTGAATTTTTCTTGAACAGACATCACATTATCACGGGTGTGTTTTTCGATGCTGGTTGGGAATTCGGAAAGGTCAAGTTCCTCTTTTGGATCATAAACCAAGGCTACATTTTGAACCCCAATTGCCACAAGTTCACGCACGATCTGTTCAGAATCCAGATCGCCTTCGTTGCTTTGGCCACCTGTCATGGCAACCGCGTCATTAAACAGAATTTTGAACGTAATGTTGGTTCCAGCTGCTTGCGCAGCGCGAATTGATTGAATGCCCGAGTGGTTATAAGTTCCATCGCCCAGATTTTGGAAGACATGATCGCGCGTTGAGAAATGCGACTCGCCAATCCAATTGGCCCCCTCGCCGCCCATATGCGTGTAGCCACTGGTTTCGCGATCCATCCAAAGTACCATAAAATGACACCCAATCCCAGCATAAGCACGGCTGCCGGTCGGCACTTTTGTCGACGAGTTATGCGGGCATCCAGAGCAGAAATACGCCAAACGCGAAGCAATTTCTGGCGCGTTATCATTGCGCGTCGCTTCGTCAATCAGCGCAATCCCTTGCTTGATCCGCTTGGTGATACGGCCTTCTTCTTCAAATATTCCCCCAAGAACACGAGCTATTTGAACAGGTTCAAGCGCGTAGCGCGTGGGGAATAAGACATCACCGCGATCGTTTTTCCAGCCATAAACACGACGGCCTTGCCGATCATCAAAGATCGCCTCTTTTATTTGCACTTCCAACAGCTTGCGCTTTTCCTCAACCACAACGATCAGGTCCAAACCTTCGGCCCATTCGTTAAAGCTGGTCATATCTAGCGGCCACGTCATGGCAATTTTGTAGGTGGTTATGCCAAGGCGTTCGGCTTCGGCCTCATCGATGCCAAGCAATTCAAGCGCGTGTGACAGATCAAGCCAGTTTTTGCCTGCCGCAACCAAACCAATCTTTGCACCAGGCTTGCCGAATTTGCGGTTATCTAATCGATTGGCGCGGCCAAAGGCTTCGGCTGCAAAGCGCTTGTAATCGTGAAGACGCGATTCTTGTTCGATGCGGTCGTCCACCAGTCGGATATTTACCCCGCCTTCGGGCATGACAAAGTCGGCCAACGGCACGGTCTTTACGCGATCAGGTGATGTATCAACAACCGACGTTACTTCGATTGTGTCTTTCATACATTTCAGGCCAACCCAACAGCCTGACTGACGGCTAAGTTCATAGCCGATCAAGCCGTAATCAAGGATTTCCTGAACCCCTGCTGGCGACAAAATGGGCATCATTGCATCAACCATCGCCCATTCAGATTGGTGCAATGTGGTTGAGCTTTCGCCAGTGTGGTCATCGCCTAGAACGGCCAAGACCCCGCCGGTTAACGCTGTTCCAGCCATATTCGCATGGCGAAATACGTCTCCTGTGCGGTCAACGCCGGGGCCTTTACCGTACCACATGCCAAAAACGCCATCAAAGCGGCCTTCGCCGCGCAATTCGGCCTGTTGGGTGCCCCAAAGGGCGGTCGCGGCCAGATCTTCGTTTAAGCCGGCCTCAAACGTTACATCAAATGCGGTTAATTCCTTTTCCGCCCGCTCCATCTGTAAATCGACAGCCCCCAAGGGCGAGCCACGATACCCTGTTACATAGCCAGCAGTGTTTAACCCCGCGTCTTTGTCGCGGGCCTTTTGCATCATCATCAGTCGCACGAGCGCCTGCGTTCCGTTCAAAAGAACTTGGTCTTTAGACAGATCGTATCGATCATTCAGGCTGATTTTTTGATCGCTCATTCGGCTCTCCATAGGTCAGAACAGCGGATGGCTGCCATTCGGGTAGAATCGTCATGGTCTGGTTAACAGGATGATAGGTCACAAAGTATGACCTATCAAATCAATTATTCATTTCTTTTGTTTGCCTTTGTTAACTCGACTTCTGTATCGTACCACAAAACACGCAAGCGACAAATTGGTGAGCAGATCATGGACTGGGACAAACTACGTATTTTTCATTCGGTTGCCGGGGCGGGCAGCCTTACACATG
>JBLHMX010000229.1:0-3328 GCA_047622625.1 Paracoccaceae bacterium
GGTGAAACCAAGGGGGAAGACATGAATATTCATGACCCAGCAATTGAAACCGAACATGAAGAAAAACCGCGGGTAAAACGCCCGTCGCGGGTTGAAGCAGAAGAAGCCGTGCGCACTTTGTTGCGCTGGGCGGGCGATGATCCAAGCCGCGAAGGCCTGTTAGATACACCCGGGCGGGTAACACGCGCCTATGGCGACTGGTTCCGTGGTTACGACGAAGACCCTGCTGCAATGTTGCAACGCACCTTTGAAGAGGTTGCAGGCTACGACGAGATGGTCGTTCTGCGAGATATTCGCTGGGAAAGCTATTGCGAGCATCACATGGCCCCGATTATCGGCGTGGCCCATGTGGGGTATATCCCGACGGAACGCGTGGTTGGTATTTCCAAATTGGCGCGGGTTGTTGATGCATTTGCCAAGCGCTTGCAGGTGCAAGAAAAGATGAACGCCCAAATCGCCAACACGTTGTTTGACGTATTGAAACCGCACGGCGTGGCGGTTGTGTTGGAAGGCGAACATCACTGCATGTCAACGCGAGGCGTCCATAAGCCCGGCGTGTCGATGGTAACAACGACGATGTTGGGTGAATTTAAACGCGACAAAGCGTTGCGCCGTGAATTCATGGATATCATCGGCAATCCGGTGAACCGGGCAGGTTAATTCCTCAGTGCTTGAATTGGTGAAACACCCGGGGGCCGTCTGCCCCCGGACCCCTTAAGAATATTTTAGAAAAGAAGAATTTGCTTGCGCCGGAATTTTCGTCATACTTGATGAGAAATAGGAGGGCGCAATGTCTGATTACCACTATGATCGCTTTACAGCGGACGCTTATGATCTTGATAACTTTCAGGGTCCAGCGCTGGGCAGCAAGGCACCTGATGCCACGCTGACTACGATTACTGGCGAAGAAATTGATCTGCTTGATTTTGATGGTGCATTTTTGGTGCTGGAACTGGGTTCGATCACATGTCCTTTATTTCAAAGCCGCCGCACAGGCATGGCTGATTTGGTTGCCAAGAACCCCGATGTAGATTTTGCAGTGCTTTATGTGCGCGAAGCCCATCCTGGGGCGGGAATTGGTCAGCACAAGGATTTTGCAAACAAACAGAATATGGTCGCAAAGTTGCAAAAGGACGACGGTGAAATCCGCGCGATCCTGATTGATGATATGGGCGGCACCGCCCATAGGGCCCTTGGATCTTTTCCAAATTCACTTTTCATCATCAACAAGGCCGGCTGCGTGGTGTACCGTTCAGATTGGAATAATCCCCGCGCGACCGCAAAAGCACTGACGCGATTGAAATCGGGCCGCGCGGCGGGCGGGCAGGGGTTGTTTTTACCGGCCAAACCGCCGGTAGCCTTTGCCACCTTAAAACGGGCGGGTGGTGACGCGCTTAAGGATTTTCTGTTTGATCTGCCGAAACTGATCTGGAAGAACGTTATCAAACGAAATTTGCGCCTGCTTGCTGGTAAGAATGCCGGAATATTGCCGGATCATGTTTGTTAGTTGGTCTTGACACTTTAGCCCGTCACGGCCAACCGTTTGCCTATGTTTGACTTACGCCCCGTTGGATATGTTATCGGCCTTTTAGTCACCGCTCTTGGCGTGACTATGGTGTTGCCGATGGCAATGGATATGCTGGATGGCAACGCCCATTGGACGGTGTTTGCCATTACGGCGGCGTTGACGTGCCTGACCGGTGGATTTTTGGCCATCGCTTGTGCGAACGGCACGGGGCAGGGCTTAAGCATTCAGCAAACATTCTTGCTGACAACGACCGTGTGGCTGGCTTTGCCCGTGTTTGGCGCGCTGCCATTTTGGCTGGGCGCGCCCGAAGTTCGATTTGTTGACGCGTTTTTTGAGGCCATGTCAGGGCTAACCACAACCGGATCAACCATCCTAACCGGCCTCGAGGATATGCCGCGCGGGATTTTGCTTTGGCGCGGCTTGATGCAATGGTTTGGCGGCATTGGTATCATTGTTGTGGCGATGGTGTTTCTGCCAATGCTTAAAGTTGGTGGTATGCAGATATTCCGATCTGAAAGCTTTGATACGTTTGGCAAAATTCTACCGCGAGCCGCAGAAATTGCGCGCTCTATTTCAACCATTTATGTGTCTCTGACAGCGGTCTGTGCATTGGCTTATGCAATCGGCGGCCTGTCGCCGTTTGACGCGATTGTCCACGCTATGACCACCATCGCTACCGGTGGATTTTCCAATTCCGACACTTCGTTCACGGAACTTGGCATCGGTGTGGAATATGTTGCAGCGATCTTCATGCTAGCCGCCTCGCTACCTTTTGTACGCTATGTGCAACTGGTTGGCGGTAGCGCAAAGCCTTTGTTCGCCGACAGCCAGATACAGGGTTTTTTTGGCGCCGCCTTGCTGGTGGTTTTGTCCTTGACGATTTGGCTGATGTGGCATTCATCCGGCCCGTTAGAACCTTCATTTCGCAAGGCGTTGTTTAATGGTGTGTCGATCCTAACCGGCACCGGTTACGCCAGTGCGGATTATATGGTTTGGGGCAGCTTTCCGGTCGCGGTGTTTTTTATGATTGGATTGGTTGGCGGCTGCGCGGGATCAACGTCTTGTTCGATCAAAGTGTTCCGGTTTCAGCTGTTATTCGCATCAATTCGAGCGCAGGTGCAAAAGATCTATTCGCCAAGCGGCATATTTTCGCCCCGCTATGAAGGGCGCCGTGTTCCTGACGATGTAATTTCATCGGTGATGGCGTTTTTCATGTTGTTTATGGTGACGTTTGCGGTGCTGGCAGTTCTGTTGGCGCTGACCGGGCTTGACCTGATCACTGCCATTTCTGGCGCGGCCACTGCCTTGGCGAATGTTGGCCCGGGATTGGGGTCTGAAATTGGGCCGTCGGGCAATTTTGCGGGCTTGAATGACCCTGCTAAATGGCTTTTGATCGCTGGTATGTTGATCGGTCGATTGGAATTAATGTCGGTCTATGTGCTGTTCACCTTTAATTTTTGGCGGAGATAACAATGAGCCATCCCCAACGCCCCTTAGGCGCACAAATGTCACACGCCCTGAAAGCGCGCGGTGTGGATGTAATTTTCGGCATTCCAGGTGTGCACAACATCGAACTTTATCGCGGCATTGAAGAAGCGGGCATTACGCATGTCTTAACACGCCATGAACAAGGTGCCGGATTTATGGCCGACGGTTACGCACGTGCAACAGGTAAGCCTGGCGTCGCTTATGTGATAACGGGACCCGGTTTGTGCAACATTATGACGCCGATGGGTCAGGCTTACAGCGATAGTGTGCCGATGTTAGTGATTTCATCGTGTTTGGAACGTGAGCATCGTT
>JBLHMX010000230.1:0-3319 GCA_047622625.1 Paracoccaceae bacterium
AACAGGAAATCCGGGTCAAACTCATAGCCGCACATGCCGTAATTCCCGGCACCAAAACTGGCTCCGATATAAAGCGAAATTTTGGCAACAGTAAGATTGGTCACGGCTTGAATCATTTTGGAGCCATGCTTAATCATGCCTGCACGTTCATAGGCCAATCCAACCATATATCCCGTTGTATTATTAAGGAATATCACTGGGCGACCCGCTTGTTCGCACAGTTGCAGAAAATGTGTCACCTTGGCTGCGCCATCTGGATCAATTGGTCCATTATTGCCAATTATACCGCAAGATTGCCCCATAATTTGCGCCTGTAGACACAGTGTTCCCGCACCAAAATCTGGCTTAAAATCTGATAGGTCTGAGCCATCAACGATACGCGCAGCAAGTTCGTGCATATCATAAGGTTTGTGGTAATCGACCGGGATGACGCCTGCCAATTCTGCGGCATTGAAGACTGGCATCTCATAATCGGTGGTGCTTTGTTCAACGTTTTTACCCCAGTGCAGGCGATCAATCACATCGCGCGCGATTTCGATACCGTGCGCGTCATCTTGCGCCAAATACTCGACCAAACCGGTGGTTTCAGCATGCATTTCCACGCCACCAAGCGCTTGATCGGTTGCTATTTCACCGGTTGCTGCCCGTACCAATGCGGCACCGCCCAGCATGGCCATACCGTTATCGCGCACGCCAATCACATAGTCCGACATGCCCGGCTGATACGCACCACCCGCAGTAGACGCACCATGCAGCACAGTGATTGTGGGAATGCCCGCGGCTGACAGACGCGCAAGCCCTGCGAACATTCCGCCGCCGTGGGCCCAAAGCTCGACTGTATAAGCCATCAAATTGGCGCCCGCACTTTCCACGAGATGCACGAATGGTAACTTTTGCTTTTGCGCAATCGCCAGAGCTCCCAGAGCCTTTTCGACCGATTTCGCCGTCATCGACCCGGCGTTGATGCCGCTGTCATCGACAAAAACCAAACAGCGCGCGCCCGAAACAAATCCGATTCCGATCAACATGGAACCGCCTGGAACCGACGTGTCAGGATCAGGATCATCAACCAGATACGAGGCCATATTAAACAATTCAAGAAACGGCATTCCCGGATCAAGCAAGGCCGCTAAACGTTCGCGTGGGGAAAGCTGGCCACGTTGTTCAAACCTGTCGCGGCGTTTTTCTGAAAGGGCTTCAGCCCGGGCCTCGAGCGCGCGCATTTTGTCGACCAATGCCAGCATATCGCACCAATTGTCGGCAAACCCGCTTGAACCAACTTGTATACAAGATTGAAAGACGCTCATACGCGCTCCGATTAAGGTTTCAAATGGACCTTAGCGCGTTTTAAGCCCAATTTGAATCAAACAATCCGCATGTGACGTAACAAAACTTTGACATGAAGGGTTGGGTTTTGATCGCAAATGCTAGTCTTGCGCTTTCACGTAGTTGCCTGCGGCTTTGCCAAACAGTTTTACTTTCAGATCATCGTCAACTTCTGATCCGTCATACAAGCCCAACAATATACCTTTGCCTCCCGAGCCTTCGCGCATTTCAAGAACGTCTGCTTCAGACTTTGTTGCACGTTGACTAACCCGGCGGGCCCAACGCCCCAGCCGATCATACATCAGGTCACGAACTTCTTGGAACTTAGGATCGACACCCAGATCGATCAGCTCGTCAGGATCATTGATCAAATCAAACAACATGGGCTGAAATCCACCCTCAGCGTGCATGAATTTCCAATTTTTGTCAGTCACCATGAACAAACGCGCATCGCGCGGCGCAACATCAAGTCTTGTTGCCATACCGGATGCACCGTAATCATATTCGCTGATAGCAAATTCGCGCCAACCGTCCGGCTTTTCACCGCGCAAGAAGGGGTGCAAAGTTTTGCCTTCGACGATATGGTCAGGCACTTCGCCGCCGGCTGTTTCGATGAATGTCGCCAACAAATCAATGCTTTCGACCAACGCGTCACAGACAGTGCCGCGTGTAGCATCTGCGGCCTCGCTGGGATCAAAAATTATCAAGGGAACTTTGACCGAGCAATCGTGAAACAGGCATTTTTCACCCATCCAGTGATCGCCCAAATAGTCCCCGTGATCTGATGTGACCACAATTAACGTGTCATCCATTTGTTTGCTGTCTTCAAGATAAGCAAACAAACGGCCCAATTGATCATCACATTGTTTAATAAGGCCCATATAGGCCGGGATCACGCAGGCCCTGACCTCGTCGCGGTGAAAGGCCTGACCGATCGCATTGTTGATGAATTGATCAAAAATTGGATTGGTTTGTTCGCGTTCGGAGGTCGCGCGGTTTACCGGTTTGATCTGATTATGGCCGTACATTTCATGGTAGGGTTCGGGCACGATATAGGGCCAATGTGGCTTGATATACGAAACATGCGCCAGCCAAGGCTTGCTGTCGTTCTTTGCCTTCAAAAAGTCAATTGTTCGGCTTGTCAGCCACGGTGTTTCGCTGTGTTCTTCTAGAATATTCGCGGGTTTGTCGGCATATTTCATTAGCCAACCCGACGCAATATCGCCGCTTTCATCGATCCCGGCGTTCGCATTGTCTTGCCAGGGGTTTTCGGCCTTATATCCCTTAGCTTTCAAATATTCGTTATAGGGTGACCGACGTTCGTCGTAAAAGCCGTCAGGTCCTTCGGCCCACAGACCATCATCACGGATATAAATATCAAAGCCGCATTCTGCTAACCGCGCACCGATAACGCCATCGTGGCTGATGCCAAGGCGATCAAGTCCCTCGTTATCAGGCGTCATGTGGGTTTTACCGATAAGAAATGCGTCCATGCCAAGCTTGCGCAGATGGTCGCCCATTGTCTGTTCACCGACTTTAAGCGGATAGCCGTTATTTTGCGCACCGTGGCTATGAACATACCGGCCTGTATAAGTGCTCATCCGCGACGAGCCGCAGATCGGTGACTGCACATAGGCCCGGCTGAACCGCACGCCCTTAGAGGCCAGCCGATCCATATGCGGTGTTTCTAGGTGCTTGTGACCTGCACAGCTTAAGTAGTCAAACCGCAGTTGGTCGAACATAATAAACAGGATATTTTTGGCTTTGCGGCCCAATTGGTTCTCCAAAAAGTTGGCTTGAATGGTTGCGCAGGGTTTGTTGGAACACAAGACAAAACATGTGTAACATTCCAAAACAATCGCCGACTTTTGATCCGAGTTCCGCTAGTCCGCTAGTCCGATAGTCCGATAGTCCGATAGTCCGATAGCGGCGACAGACCGATTTCTATCAAAGGTGTCAACTGGATTTACAACTTTCGGCTGGCTTTTCCTCG
>JBLHMX010000231.1:0-3299 GCA_047622625.1 Paracoccaceae bacterium
GTAGTCCTTCACTTGATAAACAGCGGTCAAATGTGGGTTTTGCCTGCTCCGCTAAGCTCGGTTGCCGAAATCGCGCTTCGCAACAGCAATCGCTTAGCCTTTCTTATTGACGATTTGTTGGATTTTCAAAAACTCAAAATCGGTAAGATGGTGTTTAAGTTCGCTGAACTTGATTTGGCAAAACTGGTCAAAGACGCTGTTGAGATTAATGGCTCATACGGAGATACTGAAAGCGTGACAATCAACCTGATCCAGCCGGATGCACCGATGTTTGTAAAGGGTGATCCAGATCGTTTGATGCAGGTGCTGACCAATGTGTTGTCAAATGCGATCAAGTTTTCTCCTGCGGGCGGCGAAGTGGACGTATCTCTTGACCAGATCGATGGCAAAGCACGGGTGCTTATTGCCGATCACGGCATCGGTATTCCCGAAGGCTCGGAAGATTTGGTTTTTGGGCCTTTCATGCAGGTCGACTGTTCTGATGTGCGTGATTTTGGCGGCACTGGGCTTGGCATGAGCATTTCAAAGGAAATTCTGGACGGCCACGATGGCTCGATTTCCTACACCAGTGAAATAGGTGTGGGCACGACCTTTGCGATCCAGATCGATCTGCTACCAGTGACCGAGATGCCTAAGGTTGAGCCGTGCCTGACCAAGACGTCAGCGGCAATGATACCAATAGCGTCAGTGCAAGCTGCCTAACGTCTGTTGCCAATTTTGCGGCTAACCCAGCAGGGCATTCAGAAATATGCGCGGAATTTTCAACCAACTGGGCCGATAGACAAACTTGGTCAACAACTCGCCGATTTTATCCTGCTTGCGATTGGTGATGAACCAAGGTGGCTTGGGCAATAAAGTGACCCCGCCTGACAACAGATTGCGCGGGAAGGGCCGCCAAGGGGCGTGCACCACAGTGCGTTCGGTGTTTTCCAGCATGAATGTGTTGTGCACCGTGCCAATACCACTTTGAACATCATCCAAAGTGTGGCCGGGAAACGCGCCCCAAGGGGTTTGCGTCAGCAAAAAGCCAACCCCAGTCCACGCGTTAATTGCCACATGGCCATAATGAAATCCAGCAACCAGTTCTTCAAATCGGGTTTTGCCAATCTGTTTGATCGTGCGTGGATGGATCAGAATATTGCCACCAAGGGTGCCGTACAAATGAGTGTTGGCATACTCAATCGCCTCGGCCAGATATTTTTCGGGATCGGTCTGGTCGATTTTATAGGTCGAAAGGGCAGGGGCGAACACCTCGTTGCTTTCCAGCCAGGTGTCGGAATTATCATCCATGTCGGCGATTACCAAGGCTGGGGCCGAACCACGATCAACGTGGATGACAGCGTCACCGTGACCGGCGAAATCCTGCATACGCGCCGCAGCACCAGGATAATACGCCTGTCGCGGGGCAGATTTATTGATCACGTGTTCAACCCGCGCCATTAATTTGGCCGTTTTATCCCAGGTCTTAGGCAAGATCAGTGCCTGACAAGCAATGCAGTTGAACCCTGAATTATGTAGTTTTTGCGTTGCAATATGTTGCGCCTGAAAATCTATGTCTGCATCAGACCAAGGCCCCGGAACAACAATCGTCGGGCAAACCGCGCCAAGTTCGGACGTCATGTTTCGGCTGTTAATCGGTGTGCTGGCTTTTTTGTTTGCCGCACCCTTAGCCCCAACGCCCCAAATAATTGCATCATGTGTGGCCGCCGCCCCAGTGATGTGGATTTCCTCGACATCTCCGTGGTTGACCAAATATTCCCCTGCAGCACCATCGCCTTTAACCACACGCAAAGCGTCGCGATCTATCAGTGGTTTTAGCGCATCGGTAAGAAACTCGGTCAGGTAATCATTCACTGGGTTCATTTTTAAGATGACCACCTGGTTCTCCATGAATATCTTTTGAAAACAATCAAGTGGCGCGATTGCTGCAATATTACCGGCACCCAAAATCAAGGCAACTTTGCCCTTGCGTTGATCGGCAGGTGTATCATAAATGCTGGCGGCATTTTGCGTCAAATTGCCCTGTGTGACGCCCTTTTGCATCCAGACTTCGGCCTTAATGCCTGAAAACAACAAACGATCCCAGATGTTGTGTGGCAGTACTTTGACCGCCAATTGCCCCGTGCCAAGTGTGCGTTTAGGCAAGCTGTTCAGGAACGACTTGTCCTTCATTTTCGACAGGGTCAGCATCAAACCATTGCATGCTGACATCAACGCATAGGGTCCGGAAATCCATTCCTCCCCCACAAGGGCCGTGTCTTTTTCTATGCCTTTTCGATCTGCCGCCGTGGTCGCCCAACTCGCAGAAACAGCCATCAAGGCATCCTGAATTTCGTTCAGAATTTCAATGCGGTCTGTAATGCCAGTTTGGGCCCAGGTGTCTTTGGCCGTCTTCAAGTCCGAAATGGCCAAGTCATATTCAGCCTTGTTTTTGGAAAGGATCGTTTCTTTACGGTCGCTCGGCATGATGGACTTCTTTCCTGAAATTTGTTTGCGGACATATCACCAAGAAATCGGTCGATTGTCCATTCATCTGCGCTCAATTGGTTGAAATTACGTAACGCACCTAGTAGCCAGTTTGGATTGAACCGAAGGGATCATATCCAAATGGACATTCTACCCAAAACGCCATCTGGCGATTTAAACGGTAAATCGGCCCTGATCGCTGGTGCGTCGTCTGGCATAGGGCTGGGTGCGGCGGCAGCCTTGGCGCGCGCCGGTGCACAAGTGACCTTGGCGGCGCGCAGTATTGCTAAACTGGAAGCGATCGCCGCCCTAATTCGCTCTGAAGGTGGGCAGGCATCGATTTTGGAAATGGACGCCACTAATATTGAAGCCACAGCGCAAGCTGTGGCGACGGCAGGACCGTTTGATATCCTAGTTAATTCCGCTGGCACGGCCCGTCATTCGGCGGCGGTCGACACCAAACTTGATGATTTTGATGCCGTGATGGCCTTAAACCTGCGCGGTGCGTACTTTCTAACGCAGGCAGTTGCGAAAGGGATGATTGCAGCCGGTAAGGGTGGCTCGCTAATCAACATCTCGTCGCAAATGGCCCATGTTGGTGGCGTTGATCGCGCGGTTTATTGCGCCTCAAAATTTGCGGTTGAGGGTTTCACCAAAGCGATGGCGGTCGAATTGGGCCCCCTGAGCATTCGCGTTAACACCATTTGCCCGACCTTTATTGTAACGCCGTTAACCAAACCCACATTCGATGACCCAGAAAAACGCGAATGGATCCAAAGCAAGATCAAACTGGGTCGTGTCGGTGAAATTGGCGACATCATGGGGGCGGTTCT
>JBLHMX010000232.1:0-3193 GCA_047622625.1 Paracoccaceae bacterium
TGCGCGCCTGAGCACGCCACTTGTGCAGTGTCGATTCCGAAATCCCTTCTTCCTGCCACAAGCGTCGCACAGGCAGGTTGTTCGGCGGCAGCATCCGCTTCAGAACAGCGGCCCTGCGTTCCGGTGAGTATCCCATGTCATTATCCTATCACGCCCACCTGAAAAATAGAGAAAAGTAGAGCAGCGGACAACTTCCCTGACACAGGGGGTAAGCTGGCAATTGGGCGAGACGTTTCGCCCGAGGATTTACTGGAAGAAACATTTCTTGTGCGCGAGCGTGGTTCAGGAACCCGGATATTGATGGAACGATTGTTAGATCGCTTGGGCGAAGGGCGTGGTTATAAAACTGTTAACACGGGGACAAACGAAACGATCAAGCAAGCGGTGATTGCTGGGTTAGGCATCGCATTAATTTCAGGACATACCGTTGCAAGCGAACTGGCCGACGGGCGGCTTGAACAGATCGAAGTCGCAGGCTTGCCAATAATTCGACAATGGTTCCTGGTACATCGCCGCGATATGCCACTCACGGCGGTAACCGAAAAATTTCGCCGATTTATTGTCGAACAAAAAGGAAGTTATCTTCCGCGTCTGCCAAAGTAAGGCCGCGGCGATGGCCAATATACTACCCAGTGACCCAGCCATTTTGACGGAATTTGGGAAAAAGTCGCACTGTCGATTTTGGGTTAAGGCTCTGGCTTGCAGTATAGGTCGTATAACGTGGCAATGATGGTTTTTGCTTCATCCGATGCCAAAGAATAAAATACGGATTGGGCTTCGCGACGGGTGTTTACGAGTTTTTGGCGCCGCAAAATCGCCAATTGCTGCGACAGCGCTGACTGGCTAAGGCCAATTTCCCGTTGCAATTGTTGAACTGATTTTTCGCCTTCCAGGATATGGCACATAATCATCAAACGAGGCTGGCTGGCCATTACCTTCAATAGATCGCAAGCCTTTGCCGCGTTTTCTTCCAGATCCGCAATATCCATTATCAAAAACTCAATCTTCTTAAATTTCAGGCCTCTTAGAGCTCGGCGGGTCACCAGCCGTTTTAGTCCCAGTCTATCTTACAGCATAGACCCAGACATTAACACAAGCGACAGCTTTCTGAAATCAAACACCAAATCTGGTTTCCACCTGAACATCTTGGCCACTTTTTTTGACCGCCGGGGCTATTAATTCGAGGCTAAGTTCCATTGATAGAGGGGTTTCGGCTGCCTGCCTTTTGCTTGCGAACGAATTGAACGAATTCTTTTACCCAAGGGGTACTTTTACTTGAGCGCATATGGCAAAAACCCGCCACCAAATTACCCAAAACAACTGCATCATGATGCCCATCAAGGCCCTCACCACGCATAATCTTGCGGCCATATTTTAAATTGCTCGGTAGATTTTCGACTCTGGCATAGTGAAACTCGTGGGCCTTGATGTACGCACCTTTAGCAGACCAAGGGTGATCCGACGTGTTTTCAAATTCCGAATACCCCCGACCTTGTGGCCGATCGTGCATGACCGCATCCCCGGAAATTGCACCAACCATTTGGTATTTCTGCCCCTGCCAGGACAGCGTTTCACATAAATACATCAACCCGCCGCATTCAGCATAGGTCGGCATTCCTTGCTCGATTTTGACCCAAATATCGCGCATCAAACCCGCGTTCGCCGCCAACTGCTGCAATTGTGTTTCCGGAAATCCGCCGCCTAAGAACAACCCGTCAATTTCAGGCAACGCCGTGTCATTCAATGTATCAAATGGAATAAGCTCTGCGCCATTTTCCGCAAATGCTTCAAGATCATCGGCATAATAGAACCCAAACGCCTGATCCTTTGCAAAACCAATGCGCACGCGGCTGCCTTTTGCAGTTGGCGCGCGAATTGTTCTGATCGGCATCCTCACCGCTGTATTTGCAATCGCTTGCACCGCAGTAAGATCAACGGATTGTTTGATAATTTCGCCGATACTATCGATCCGCAAAGCAGCTTCGCGGCTTTCTACCGGCGTAGTCAGACCAAGGTGCCGCTCGCCGATTTCCAGCAGTGGGTTGCGCCCAACAGCACCAAGCACAGGAATGTCAGTATATGTCTCAACTGCCGCCCGCAGTTTGTTTTCATGGCGCAAACCACCGACATTGTTCAAGATGACACCGGCGATGGTCACGCCTTGATCAAAAGCGGCATACCCTTGCAGTAGGGGGGCGATACCGCGGGTCATGCCTGATGAATCGATGACCAAGACAACCGGACTTTGCAACAATTTCGCCAATGCGGCATTTGAGTCGCCGCCATCGAGTTTAACACCGTCAAACAAGCCCTTGTTGGTTTCGATCAATGAAATATCACCCTTAATCGCACGTGATGCATAGAAACCCAGCAGCTCTTCAGGTTCCATGACGTTAAAATCAAGGTTGTAACAGGGGCCACCACTGGCGGCGGATAACCACATTGGATCAATATAGTCAGGCCCTTTTTTGAAGGTCTGCACTTTGCACCCCGACTTGGTCAGAGCCGAGGCAAGACCCGTTGAAATGATCGTCTTGCCCGATGATTTGTGGGCTGCTGCGACTAAGAATCCGGCCATAGTGCACCTATTTCAAGGGAAGGGTATCGCGGGCGCGTTCGGCCCAAAGACGTTGAGCCAACTTTTCAGCCTCGTCAATCGATGACGCTTTGCCCATTGCTTTGAGCGCAATCGCCAAAGTTCCGGTAATGGCCGCAATCGCATATTCGGCGGTTTCTTCGCCCCGCCAAATCGCGATTAGTTTTTCGGTATTCATGTCTGAGTCAACCGGTTGATGGGCATCACTTAGCAAAGCGGGCCAAGTTTCGCTTGCAGGTTCACTGTCGCCATTTGTGGAATAGACAAGGGTCGGCTTATTCGGCCGCCGCTCAATCTCGCCTCCTTCGCCGCGAAATACTGCCATATGCGGCTGCGCCAGCAGGCGCGCCGCGCCCGCATGAACATCCATGAATCCGCGATGGAAAATACCCTGCATCATTACGGGTGCGTTGAACGGGTTAAGCATCCTAGAAAAACTGTGAACCGGCGTGCGCAAACCTAGAATTGGACGCAGTTGGATCATATCATGCAGCCGAGGACTAAGAACTTTAAGCGGTGTATATGCAAAGTTTCTTGTGGCTAAATGGTCTACCGCGTCAGTCAGGCTTTCAGCGATCGGAAACCCCAGTTTCTCAA